>JBDRLG010000111.1:0-3594 GCA_043813255.1 Candidatus Omnitrophota bacterium | reverse complement strand
CCTGCCGTATAATATCACCTGGCCGGTTGCTTCATCATAGCCTGCTCCGGCGATGTCTTCGATGTTTAGCATGAGCGAAGCGGTCTTGGAGAGGGAGACACCGCCGAAGTTAGTTTCCGCCCATACGGGGGTAGCAAAAATGTTAGAACCGAGATCAAATAAATTATTACTCAAAGATGTATCTGCAAAACCTATACCACTAAATTCCAACCAACTCCTCTCTATTCTACCAGGATAATTATCTCTAACCCTATCACCCCAATCTTGACAGTTGTTCTTATTTGGACTTGCTCTAAAAAAAGCAAGTAACCAATTATCTCCTAACAAAGAATATTTACCAATAAAAGTTTTATTGATTGCCTGAACCATAAGGCCCTCATCGTAAGAGCTACTTGATATTTTATATTTTGAATTTGGATTCAAAATTGGATTTAAAGCAGAATCTTCGGTAAACAATCCATCAGGACCAAAACCAACGTTATTGGTTAAACCAACACCATTTATATAATGAAAATCTCTAAACCAAACCTGTTCATGACTAGCTTCTGCATTAATCAAATCATCCATGGGATCGTTAATCATAAAAGACCAATTTTCAAGTGGTCTTTTTCCAAAAACAGCCTCAAGACCCAAAGGATCAATAAGTTTAACTGGATTATTAATACAGTATGGGTAGGGATTTATTCTCTGTGGAAACGTAATTTTTCCGGGGATAGGATCTTTAGTAATAAATCTTCCCACGTAAGAATCATAATATCTATTTCTTAAAAATATAATACCAGTTTCTGAATCAAAATACTCGCCTACGTATCTAAAATTATTGCTTACACCTTCTGCTTTATTGACAATACTACCAAAAGCATCATAACTGTAACTATTTATTATAGCTCCAGATGTATTTACCAATGACACCACGCTTCTATTAGGATTTTCATAGATATAATAAGAAACAGTACTGGCGTGTGCTTCTTGCAAATTCAAGAAGAAGATAATAGTTATGCCTAAAAACAGGAATAATAAATTAGTAAATTTTTTGTTAATTAAATACTTCATATAAATTACTTACCTTTTAATAGGGCTTTATAAGATTCCGGAGCGAATTTTATGTCGCCAAAGTTCCTTGTTTGAATGTATTGCTCTTGGGTACCATTCGTTTTTATAATCCATAAGCTTAGAGGACGTTCATAAAACTTAGTTAATGCTTTAAGGTAGCTTATCAATGAAAATTCTGGTTTTCCTAAATAAGCAAGATATTCTCCATCAGGAGACCATGCAACTTTAAAAGTAATTACATCTAATCTTACTTTTATCGACAATTCTTTCATTTCATTATTACGTAAATCAAAAATACCAATTTGATTATTTTTTGTAAGAAAAGCTATTTTATTCCCATTGGGACTCCATTGGGGCTTAGCGCCTAAACACAACTTAACACTTACATTTTTTTCAAGATCATAAACAAATATCGAACTCTGAACTATATTTTGCCATAAATCATTTTTTCTAACTTTTATTTTTTCAAGAAAAGACGGCTCGAAATAATCATCGCTATAGGGCCTAGTGTATAGAATTTTACTTTCATCTGGGGACCATTGAGGAGCATTCCAAAAAGCCATTTTATCTGTAACTATATACTCACTATTATTTACTAAATTAATTATATGCAGCTCGGCTTTTTGCCCTATCAAATATAAACCTCCATTGATAGGCTTTAAATACGCTATTTTGTTCCCACTCGGAGAAATTGAAATATAAAACACAAGAGGAAGTAATTCAACTAGAATTCTTTTCTCTTCAATGTTCTTCGTTTCTGGATTCCAAATAAGAAGCTTATCGCTATCTCTTTGGTCAAATCCGCTCAACCATGATATACAATCACCTTTTGTAATATAAAAATCTCCATATGAATAGGTTTTGATGCCAAGGTCGAGTTCCTTTTTTGAAACAATATCCAACAATTTAATACTATGGCCTGAGCTATATGCTTCTTTGTGTTCACTAAATATTATTAATTGATTAGACATGCTTTTATTAATATTATTTGCGAAACTAATTAACATATAGATATTAGTAAACAAACAAATAAAACAAAAAATTAAAATATACCTTTTATAAACAACCATCTTCAACCTCCTTAAAAATTAAAACAAGAATCTCGAGAATACTGACATTATTTAAACTGTTCTTTGATTTTGCTTCGCGCAAGATAAATAATAATACTAACATAAAAAATAAGATATAAAGCAGCAGTTTCTCCTCCGCAAGAAAATTTATTTTTAAAAGATGAACTTATAATGAAGTAGCTAATCATAAACAAACAGTAATACAAATTAATTTTTCTCCATAATTCTTTTAATCTCAAAGTATTTAAACCGATTATGGTTGCTAATGCATTTAAGGCAATAAAAACTGTAGTAATTAAACCATCACTAAAATCAATTTTATTCGAATACTTGATCAAATAACCGATATTGGTAAAGAATCCTATTGGAGATGTTATAATGTATATCAACCCAATAAATTTTACTCCCGCTGGTATTTTTTTCATCATCTAAGTTTACCCCCCCTATTTAATTTTTCCTACTAAACGGCATCATCTGCCAGCCCAAACCAAACCCACAGCTCTTATCATAAAATAAATTATAATACCTCGTCATTACCAACGGCACTTCGCCTTCTACTGTAAATCCCATATCCACCTGTGCCTGTTTAACTCCGCCGTCTTTCTTGGCTCTGGTTAATGACTGACTGACTGCTTCGTAATTCTGAACCTGTCCTTGGGTATCCTGCGCCTGGAATCCCCATGAGAACCTCTCCTCTGAGGGACGGGAATTTACTGCTTCCTGTTTTGTCTGGTTGGCTAAGGGGTTAATTGTGCTGGTGAAATTACTCGCGTCTAACTGATACCGGACTCCTCCGGTTATGGTAAATTCGTGTATGATTAATCCTTCTCTCCAACTGGTAGATACGGTTGTCTGCGGGGTGTATTGCGGGGTGGTAACTGTTTCAGGGATATAGTTATCAAAGTATGATAAATCAAACGGGATATTGTTATCTTTTATCCATTTTACTACCGATGTTATCTTGCCAAGCCGTTTTAATTCCTTTAATATCGGACGTTCATTGGCAAATTCATCATAATGCACAGTAAAGTGATTCGCGAAGGATTCGGCTATTGGGTTAGAGTAAACATTGTCCTGGAATTTTGATTCAGTCAAAAGCTCCATTGCTACCTTATCAAACACCATTGAATCCGCATCTTCTGACTGCACAAGCTTTATCTCTTGCGGCACAAACCACATCCTGTCTGATGTCGGTCCGCCAGGTAAAGACGCGCTGCCTGCTTCTCTGTAGCGGTCAAGCATGCTTTTGTAGCCTGATACCGACGAGCCTACTCCTGCGCCGGTAATATTATCCTTGCCCATGGTAAGGCATTTTAGCAGGCGGTCGCTTTCAAACATCACTGAGCCAAAGGCGGTGTTGTTAGTCTGGCCGTCGTAGCGGACTTTCATCTGGCCGGGGACATCTGACGGCTCTGTGCCGATAGAGACACCCGGATCTTGCGGAGTTTTGCCGCCATAGCCATACACCGAG
>JBDRLG010000110.1:0-2884 GCA_043813255.1 Candidatus Omnitrophota bacterium | reverse complement strand
AAATCGTAATTGTAAAATAACATCTGAGGGCTCCTTTCTATTTTCATACCCTCATTATATCATACCACCGTCGAGAATTTTGAGATTTTACCCGAATCTCCGACGACGAATTATTTTACTTGACTCGCTTGATTTAGGCTATTTCGCAACAGGCTCCTATGGTATCTCTTTACGGTAAACTTCTGATTGGTCTCCGGATTCGTAACCTGACGTGACTCCACAAAGCTACCTTAAGCCCCACCAAAATACAAATAGCCCTGTATGGGCATCAACCCGACACAGGGCTATTTGACTTATGTAAATCTGACAACGAAGAAATCCGCTGTCAGACGTCTAACTGGCTCCCCAAAGTGGCTGGAGCGTAGAACCTTTTCCTTTGTCGTCATTCTTGAGACGAGTCCGGTCAAGCCCGAAATGAATCTGACCTTGCCCTGCAAATCGGCGTTTCCCGGATCACTGTTAACCACTTCGTCACTTTATTAAAACTCGCCCCGGAAGTCATCCAAACGGTCGAACAAATGGGCGATCCCATGCCAAAACGCTATGTCACCGAGCGGAAATTGCGGTCAATCGTTAAATTGCGATGGTATGCTAAACTTAGTTGAAATTCAGAATATTCAAAGACGCTATTGATAATTATATACCTATCAATGTTTTATGCAATAATTCTTTTTTCAGCCTGCCGCGCCTCATAGAGGTAAAACGACCATTTTCTCTAACTAATCTTTTTAAAAATTCCCTATTCCCTACAGGATGTTCAAGGTTATTAAATAACCTCTGCTCTTCATCATCAAATTTACGCAGAAATTCTATATATGCATTACGCCTATTGACTAAATCTATGCCGAATGATATGAATATAGGATTTTCAGTTGTAATCTCGTTATTTTCGCCTAAACAATAATATCCGGCGCTACTATAAGGATACTCATATGCTTCATTAACCATTCCGGCTCGCACAGGATTCCTTTCTATGTATCTGCCACAGGTAATTAAATAGCTATCTTTTTGAACAGGCTGTAATTTAAACCTTCCCTGCCAAAGAAATCCAGCAGTAAAATAAGTCTTGTGATAATAACAGCTATATGCTTTAGATAAACCTGCCATAATTTTTGATATCCGCTTCGGCTGTTCTAATTCAAACAAAAGATGATAATGATTAGACATAATTACCCAGTGATATATCTTTAAATCAAATCTTAATGAGTATCTTTTAAGAAGGCTTTTAAAATAAATAAAATCTTCCCTGCTCTTAAAAATAGGTATTTTACCATTACTTCTGCTGTATATGTGATAGATTAAGGAGGTATTAAGCTGATGTATTCTTGCGTATGTCGGCATTAGATTTTTATCCTTTCTACTAATAATAGACGTAAAAAAGAGAAGAATCTAACGCGAATTCTTTAGAATATGATTATCAATAAAAATAATTATACCTTAAATTAAATAATTTCAGAGAGTTATCAAGAGCGTCTTGATATTTTTCAAGAGCGTCTTGATATTTTTTGATATTTTTGATATTTTTTTGATTATCTGGTTTAAAAGAGTAGATTTACCGCAACGGCGGATACCTGATATAACTACCGCCTGAGGCCCCCATCCACCATTTCCGCAAAACTACACTTCCCAGCTTAACCTCAAGACACTTTCCCGTTCAGATAGGAAACTGTCTGGTTATTGGTTATTGGTTATTTGGTTATTCTAATTAAATATTTTTCTGCGGCTTCTTTTCCAGAATTATAAAGCTTACAATACGTTTCATCCCCCGGCTTAATATTAAAATCCGTCGTTGATACGCATTTATTATCGATATTTATCGTTCTTGCCTGATCATCAGGATTATTATTAAATGCATCATCCTGCACCTGCAGTAAAGATTCAAACAGATTCTCTATATAAAAGACAATATTAGTTACCGCCTTTTTCTTTTGGCAAT
This sequence comes from Candidatus Omnitrophota bacterium, assembly GCA_043813255.1. Lineage (GTDB taxonomy): Bacteria > Omnitrophota > Gorgyraeia > Gygaellales > Profunditerraquicolaceae > JBDRLG01. The sequence goes on along the minus strand of JBDRLG010000110.1, from coordinate 948 downwards.
TCTTAGGCGTAAAAAGATGTCCGCCGAGAGTTTCTATATTAACGTTATCTCTAAAACTATTTCCAAACTCTGGATAATCAAAAATATTAATTGGGTAATTTCTCATAACCCCGCCGTCGGAAAAGATATTTTCTTCTCCTAAACCGGGATATTCAAAATCAATTGATTCGAAAAAAAGAGGGATAGACATCGAAATCCTGACCGCGGTGGCAACTTCGACATCAGGAGTTAAATCAGCGGAAAAGACTCTGGTGCAATGGTTGGAAATATCAGTGCCTATCACATAAAGATCGGCAAAAGGCTTCCCGCTTTTATGCAAAGAGGCATTTCTAAAATCGGCAAAAGTATACGGCGGTTTCTTTTTATTGTTGAACTGGCCGGCAATAGTGTCTTTTAACCACGTGTATATGTAATCGCTGGAATACCAGCCGTATCTTTTTATCAATCTGTATATACAGACGATGTCATCAAATATACCGCCAAATTTTCCTTCCACTCCACAGGATACTTTCGCGAATTCCTGCATCTCTACTATATCCTCCTGCCTTAAGTTTTCCTTATCAGGAATTTTAGAATAATCCAGAGTATCGGCAATTTTCTTAAGCTCATCAAACGGCAGGTCAAAACTAACAATAGCCGAAGTAATAGCGCCGGCCGAGGCACCAGCTAGTCTTTCAATCTGACTAAGAATTCCTTTGGAATCCAACACTTCCAACATTCCCAGGTAAGCAATTCCTTTTACTCCGCCGCCTTCGAAAACAAGATTCTTAAACGGATACGCTTTCATAACCCCTCCTATCTTCAATCTTCGTATTGTCAAAAGTTTTTAGTTAATTTTTTTATATCTATAATAGTTACAGTAAGTTTTGTAAAATATACTTGCCTCCCCCTAAAAAGTGTCATTGCGAGCGCTTTTTGCGAAGCAATCTTTTGAACAACTTTATATAC
>JBDRLG010000109.1:0-2937 GCA_043813255.1 Candidatus Omnitrophota bacterium | reverse complement strand
CTCTTGGCTTGAAGTAATTGGAATCCGGCCTGCAGTTAACTCTTCTTAACCTAAACGGCCTTGGCATAATCAGCCTCCTTAATTATTAGCATATGCCAATAATAACATGCCTATTCAAATATGTCAAGTTATTATTTTATTAATCCTTTTGCCGTAAGGGACTATCGTTTTTTATTTTTAATCTTTAATTTTGCAACATCTTTTAATTTTTATCTTTTATTTTGAAATATCTTTAATTTTTTATCTTGAAACATCTTTAATCTTTTAATTTTGACCACTATTTGCTTTAACCTTCTTTATTATTTTTCTCACTAATTCTGAATTCGGGACAATTATTTGTCCTTCCTTACTTTTTATCTTTGTGGTTATGAAATCAATTGACTCAATTTGGCCGGATATTGAATCAAATTCTATCGTATCACCTTTCTCATACCCCTTAATAATTAATCTACCTGCTAACATACTTGAGAGTATATCCCTGCCTCCGACAAGAAAGATTAAAGTAGCCATCAAGGGCAGGATAATAAAGATAATAATTACGTAGTGCATAACTATAGCTGTTGCCGCGCCTAAATATTCTAAAGCTATTATTATAGATAAGCCAATTATTATATACCGGGCTAACCTGTCTAATGCAAAATGGAAAGGTATATTGGCTAATCGGGCTGAAGTTTCCACAAGCCTTCCGATGAATTTGCTTAAAAATATGCCCAATGTTATAAGTATTAAAGACACGACTATCTTGGGAATATAAAAAATTACCTGTTCTATCATTCTAGAGGCAACCTCCAGCCCCAAGGCGTTAAATACCATAATTAAAGCAGAGAAAACGATAATCCAGTAAATTCCCAGGCCGACAATTGACGAAAATGGCTTCTGAATTCCGCCCCTTTCCAAAAAATTCTTAAGGCCTGTTTTTTTTGATAAAACATCAAAGCCTAGTGCCTTTAGGAGCTTTGAGAAGATTTTCTTAAGTAAAATAGCACATACCCAGCCAATTAATAAAACAATTAAAGAAAAGGCAAACTTCGGAGCAAGCCTTGTGCTAAGTTCATATACCTGGTTTAAGGTTTTGATTACCAGGTCATTAAAAATCTCTAAAAATTTAGACATAATCGTCCCTCCTGTTTAATCATTGCTTTTAAAAAAATCCCTTAATTTATTCATTGGCTTTTTAATAATCTGCTCACCTTTATCCAACAACTGTTCAATCTTTCCCTCTGATTTTTTCGCTATTTCATCTGTAACCCTGTCCACCTTCTTAAGTATACCCTCGCCTCTTTTGAGTTCGACCATTAAGAAATCAGCAGCTCCGGCAATGCCTGTTTGAGGGTTGAGGTCATTTTTCAATTGCATAATAACCGCAACCGGCGCAGCTGCTGCTGGCTCATTAACCTTCAGAATAAAGAAAATAGTAAACATTTGCAAAGCCGCAGAAATAATAAATATAAGCTGTAGATTAGATATATTGTAAGCATAAAAGTTAAAACTGAATCCCTCTAACAGCTTAGATAAACCACCACCGATAATTGGCGCTGTTGCCCCGACAAAACCTGTAATAGCAGCAAATAATGCCAAATAGATTGAGCGGCCCTCTTGCGGAGATAGTTTTATCAAGATATTAAACTGGGAAAGCGAGGCTCCGGCCATAAAGGCACCGGAGAGCATATGGGCAGCTAAGACAGGTAGATAATAGTTTCCCGGAAGCGCGACTATCCAGATAAAGGGAACAATGATAAGAAACCATCCCGAAACAATAATTATTGGTTTATTGCCCAATTTATCAGAAATCGGCCCCCATACCTTCATCATAAAAAGAGTGGCAAATGTGGCAAAAGTACCAAAAATAGTGATTGTTGAGAAATCTATTTTTAAATTCTCAATCATAAACACACCATAAAAAGGAGCGGCAATCTGAATGGCAAACATCCAGGCTGAAACAAAAAGAATAAGGGTTAGGAAATTTCTGTCTTTTAAAGGCTGGAGGAATAAAGAAAAATCAAATCCTTTAGTTTCTTTCTTTTTTACGTCTTCGGCCTCGGGAATCCGCGCTAAAAACCAAGTTCCCAGGAGCCCTGCGATTAACCCTAATGTAAAAATCATAATAAAACCGTACGGATTATTCTCCGGAAAACGATTTTCCCACAAAGTAATAAATTTACCGCTTACAAGAATAGCAATCATGCCGCAGGCAGAGGCAATCATGTTTCTTTTTCCAAAGTAGCTGCCCCTGGTATTTTCGGGAACTAAATCACTCATCCAGGCAAGCCAGGCAACACCCGATAATGAAGCGAATAAACTTGAGAGAGCAATTACTGCAACCAATACCCAAACCCTGAAGTCTTGCAAAGTCGAAAATATTGCAAAGGGAAGCATTATTATCAGAATCCAGAGAGCGCGGCTTGCGACTACACAGAGAAAACAGAGCATCTTCTTTTTGCCTGTTTTCTCAATAATGTAAGAGCCAAAGATTTGAATAAGGTTTGCAAACATGGGAAGCGCGGCTAATATTCCAATCTGCTGAGGTTGGGCTTTTAAAATCTTTAAGGCAAAGCCCATCAGGAAAATACCGCCGGCCAAAGAACCCATAACTGCAGAAAACGCCCCGTCAATAATTGAAAAATTTAAGGCTTTATTTTGCTGATTTGTTTCCATCTGTTTTTAAAAGTCCCGGGTATTTGACTTATGTTTTTATATATTATCTTCTCATCATAATAGCGCTAATCCAGCCTATACAGGATCCATTTCCAATTCATTTCTTCCCCTAGTTTTGTTAAAACTCCTTTTTAAATTTCAGCAATACCTTATCTTCTGTCTGTAATTTATCCTGAGTCTCTGTTTGCTTTGTTTTGTCATCCTGTTTAAACTCTCTCTCGGCCCCTACGGAAATAGTATCGGTAACCTTATATTCGCCCCCTACCTTTTGTGTTACGCTTG
>JBDRLG010000108.1:0-13289 GCA_043813255.1 Candidatus Omnitrophota bacterium | reverse complement strand
ATAGATGAATGGCTGAAGATAGGCGTTGTTAATAAGGCTTTGGAAAGCGTATTGAATGTGTTATTCGCGGCGGATACAAGCAGTTTAAACCCGGAATTGATCAAGGTTAAACAGAAAATGGAGGAAATGCCGATAAGGTTCCGTGATGGAAATTTAGAGCTAAAACGTAAAATTACTTTAAAGCAGTATTTAAATGAATTAGGATTTGAAAATAAAGCGGCGGTATTGGGATATTTTAAGGATATGGTTGATTCTTTACCGTCTAAACAGAAGATAGAAGGTAAAGATTTAAAAGCATTATACCTTATGTTCGCCCTTTATAATATGATAAGTTTTCCTACCGGAGATATCCTGCCAAAGAATTTAGTTACAAAAGAAGGCTTGACGGTATTCGCGGGAAATTGCGCTGTCCAGACACTTGGCTTTAGCAATTGGGCAAAGTCTTTTGTCAGCCCCGCGAACGCGGCATTAGCGGAAGAAATATTTACAACTGCCAGTTCACCATACCATATATTTAACGCGGTCCGAACGGATTTATCGGATAAAGACAATCCTACTAAAATTATAGGGGCTGATTTTGCCAACAAACATATACCAGTTGCTTCTATATCGTGGCTGAGGGATGTTTTTTATCAAGGAAGGGAATTGGTTCTTGATAATGATCCCCGTCAGGCAATGATTATTAACGCCTCGTATTTATTAGCTGAATCAACCGGTAATCTTGATGCTTCCAAAAGGATGTTAATATCAGGCGGGGTTATGCAGTCAGGCCAGTCTTTAGAGCTTGATTATAAAGGTTTTAAAATAGGCGATAAATTATATACGCCGTTTCTTGGAAGAAAACAGGAAAGCCTCGCGGTAATAGGCATGAGCGAAGCGGGATTAAAATACGGCCTGCGTAGAGATGATTTGGGCCTTAGCCAATATACTGATCCTGACGGTAATTCTTTTGTTGCCGCATCTAATGGGACAAAGATTCTGGGGGCTAAAGATAATAATAAAATAATTCATGTTTTAGGCGTGGGTAATTTAGTGTATATCCGCAGGAAAATAGGCAATGAAGATGGTTATGTGGGGGTTTACGCGCTGGTTACTAAAGACGGAAGGGTGTTTAGCAGTGAAGATAAAGACGGAATCACGCAGATTTATAATATTTTTAAGGATAATTTACAGAATCCGCTTTCTGATTTACCGGCGAATTTCTTTAAAGATTATAATTTGAAAGACGGACGGATACTTTCCGCGGATAATTTTAAAGAAGCGCTTGAAGGAATGTTCCCGCCGTTAACAACAGGCGGCGCGACTCCGTTAAGTAACAGGGTAAGCGGGATTCTTGAAGGTGCTATAGGGGGAGTGGCAGCTGTATCATTAATTCCGGGAGTTAATGTAATTAGCTGGACGGGATTAGCTGTTATTGGCGGAGCTGTGGCTTTAGGTGGAGTTGCAGGTAAAAGTAATATAAATAATATCTGGGGCGGTTTAATGGAGATGGTTAATGCGCGCTCCGCGGGTGATTGGTTGAATTCAGTTTTATTCAATGAAGAAGGGGTAACTAAAGGTAAGGATATTTACTTGCTTTCCAGTGCGGGCGGCGGATGGGTTGATTGTAGGCGTCGCGAAAATGACAGGATGGTTATATATAGAAATGAAAAAGGAGAGTTAGTATTAGGATTCTTAGATGATACGCAGGCACGAGGATTAATTAATGAAAATATCGCGAAAGCAGGCAGTAATGAGGAGAAAGAATATTATGAAAACCTTTTAAATTACCAAAAAGATCTTGATAAATATACTTCAGGCGAGGCGTTTTTACGCGTAGTTCCTGCTGTGATTATTGCGGGAAGTGGTATTTATAACCTTGCTAGTGGGACGCCAAAGATGATCCTTCCGAAAGTTTTGTCTGTTTCTCCTAAAGTTCTGTATATGGGCGGTACCGCGGCAGGCGCGGCAGTTTTTCCTATGTTTACAAAGGACGGGTATACCTTAAAGAATGTTGCCTGTGGAGCAGGTATGGGCCTTGGGTTAGCAGCCAGTCTTCATTTTGACGGTTTGTTTATGAGATTGATTGCTCTGGAATCTTTTAAAGGAGTAATTGCCAGTTCTCAATTAGCTCTTACAGCAGCCGGTTATGCCGGAGCTGTTGCCGGGGGTAATTTATTAAGCACGGCAGCATTAAAATACGGCTTAACTTCTAAAGGTTTAACTTGGTCTGATGCTGGCACTAGCCTCGCGATTTCAGCCGGAACGCTCGCGGTTAGCGGATTGGCGGCTAACAATGCTGGAACGGATTGGATTAATATTAAAGATAATCTTGCTAAAATTAGTAAAGGTGAGATACAGAGTAATATGTCTTTGTGGCATATGTATCAAGGCAGGGCAGGCTTAGCGGGCTTGCGTTTATCACAGATATATTTGTTGGCGAAAAATTATTCATCATTGAAAGATCCTTCAAAACAGAGATTATTAAATTTTGGCGAAAGTGTTTCTACTACTATGAACACTTATCTTTATGCCGCCGGCTGGAGCGCGGCAACAATAGCTCCGGCGTTTATTTCTAATAATAAAACACTCCTTTTTGATTTGCCGGGAATGAAATTTCTTGCTTCAAAGCCTTTAGCGGGCCACGCGCTTTATGGTTTGGCTACAGGTACAAGCAGTGCATTGACTGGCGAGTTTTCTGATCCTGAGAATTACAAGTTCTTTTCCGGACAAGGATTAAGAGATTTTGGTTTAGGGATGGCTATTGGTACAATCGCAAGCCTTGGTGGGGCAGGTTTAGATAAAATAGGACTTAAGAAAGAACTTTGGTCTAATCCTTATGCTACTTACGTGGTTCGCGCGATAGCCGCGCCAATTGCTTTGCACGCGTTAGGGTATAATCAGTATAGGGAAAGCGTGCAGAGATTAGGCTTGGAATCTTCAGGTTCTGATTATTGGTATAATTCTCCTCAGGGGAAAATTGCTAACCGGCTTGCTTTAGCTTTATCGGGTTTGAATGCCGCAAGCGGGTCAATGATGTTGAATGGGCTTGACCGGGCACAGGCAGTCCAGAAAGCTCTGTTTATGGGATTGGGATCAGGCGCGTGGTTTTCATTCAGCGGATTTTTAGCAGGGGATAGCGATTTTAATCCTGCTATTGTTTATGATAAAGATTTCGGCGGCCGGCCGTTAATCGCTAAAGAAGGCTGTTTATCTAAGAATGGTATGTTACTTAATTTCGCTACAGGTTCGGCAGTGGGAAATATAATGTTATCCGTAGTTAATCTGTTCGGTTATGCCGGCAAGGGGATTTATAATAAACTGCAGGTATATCAGCTCCCGCAGGAAAATAGGATTGTTCCCGGGCATAATGGAGTTTCCGCTGATCAGTTATTAGTGAATTATCTGCGGGAGAAAGGCGGTTTATGGAGGCCAGTTGCCTGGGGAATAGAGCATACGGTGCTTGCGCCTGAAAGTATTAAGGGTTTAGGCTGGTCAATTGCTATGGGAAGTGGAATCAATATGACCAGAGGTTTTCTTGACGCATCTGTTCAGGGCAGGGAATATTTTACCTTAAAGAATACCAGCCGTATTTTATCAGACGCGGCAATAGGCGGGTTAGTTGCCAGCGGTATGGAATATGGTTTTTCTAAGATGCCATGGTTTGCAGATCACCATATGGTTTCCAAAGCATTAACCGCGTTTGTAACACCGGTAATCGGCGGTGCCTCAGACAGCAAAGTTATAGCTAAGATTTTAGCGGGTGAAGATTATAATAAGAATGGTTATAATAGTAAAATTTTAGACAGAAGCGTATTTTTAGGAGGGGCATCCGCGATAGGCGTTGGTTTAATGTATGCACCCCGTGGGCTGTTTAATAGTACTTTAAAATATATGATGAATTCCACTGGGTTAGGCACAGATAAATTTATCGCGCAGAGTATTCTTTCCGGGCCGTTGACTTTCGCGTTTAACGTTGGCCCGATGTTTTTGGGCGTGCAGACAGCGTATAGCGCGGCGATGAACGCGTTATCAGGCAAACCTGTGATGGCAGGCCTTTTTGGTTATAGACAGACTGAAAAAGGATTAGATCCGGTATCGTTTAGCGATGCGTTTTATTCGTCAGTTATCGGAGGTTTTAGAAGCGGCGTTTATCAAGGCCATGTGATTTCAGCGTTTTGGAATCCGGGGACAATCGTAGGTGATGATACTTTTGGCGCGGCCTTGGCACAAAGGACAGGTTTCTTTAATCGTGCTTTAATGTTGTTTCCTGAGAATGTGCAAAATTCTCTTGCTCCTTATTTTATGAATGACGCGCAGAATATTTTCCTTGAAGGCACGAATATCTTGGCAAGCCTTGATGGCTACGCGATGTTCTTTTTTCATACAGAGCTTGCCAAGAGAATTATTTCTGAAGGGATGCGTGTGGCTCTTCCCGGATACTCCCAGTCATTGGCTAAGATGGCTTGTGAAGACAAAACTTTGGTAAACAGCTGGAAAGACGGGGCATCCCGGACATTTAGAGAAATAGTTAAGCCTGAGACCATTGGTTACTGGCTGACATTGCTTTTGCCGCACGGCCCGGGCGGAATGTCTGCTTCAACAGAAGAACAGTTGAAAGAAGCTAAAAAGCGCGGGGATGATATAATAGTAAATAGGTTAACAGATAGACAGGTAGAAGAATTATTCCGGCAGGGAGGATTACAATATATGCAGGGGAAACTTGCTGACGCGGAGGCGAGTTTTAAGAAGGCTTATGAGGCAAATGGAGATCCGGAAACCCTGCTTAAATTAGGAGAAGTTCAGCGGGAGCAGGGAAAAATAGCCGCTGCAAAAAAGTCTTATTATGACGCGGCTGTGTTAACCGGTAAAAAGGGAGAGAAGCCGAATGAAGCTGTTAATAAAGAAGCAAGGGCTTCAAGTCTTGATTTAAAATCCGTTGAAATAATACGCAATGGGGGAAATGAAAAAGATCTGCAAAAAGCAAAGAAATATTTAGAAAACGCAATAGCGCTTAATCCTGAAATCCCTGAATATGATTTTCATTTAGCAAAAGTTAAAGATAAACTTGAAATGGACACGCAGGATGTAATAAATTCTTATAGAGAAGCGGCTAAAAAGGCCCATAAAGCAGAATGGGATTTAGGTAAAATTGAAAAGAAAGCCGCTAGCGAGATTTTAAATAAAAAAGCAGAAGGAGCTTCAGATAAAGATAAAATAAGGTTTTTAAAAATATCTGCTAAGATTAATTCTCAAGATCCAAATGTTCATTTAAAGCTGGGAGAAGAGTTGTTTAACCAAGGTAATCAAAAAGACGGATTGGAAAGTTTTAAGAAAGCACAGCAATTAGCTCCAAATAATGACTATATAAAACTTTTAATAGCGCAGGCCGAGGCAGGTATTAATGCGAAAGATGATGTCTCCGTGGATAAGCCTGTTAATAACGACGGGCCTGTGGATCAGGCTAAGGTCGCGGCTGGGCGTAAGTATAGTAAAAATATAACTAAAGGCGAAGCAGAAAATAATATTGATCCGGTAATAAGCAAGGCATTTGTGGAAAAAGAGAAAGGCAGGGTGCATGAATTTATAGTAGTGCCTTCTTCCGAAAAAGGTAAATTTTTGATTCAGGACGCCAATAACCCTGACGCGGCTGTGCCTATAGAAATGGGCCGCGCTGTAAGAAATGCTTATAAACAGGCGATGATTGCCGCCAGAGAATCATCTAATGGCCCGGCTCTGACAATATTAAAGGAAGGCGCTGGGGTTGGTAAAGACGGCAGGCAGTTTGTTCGAATTGTTATTGTGGATGTAGATAGCTTGCCTCAGGTAGACGGACAGAAAGTCACTGCTCACGCGGGTTTAGGCAAGGATGGAAAAACGCCGTCTATTTATGTGTTTAGGACGCCGGATAGAGTAAATAGTTTGTTGGGCGCGAAATATTTATCGCCGCTATTAGTCCATGAAGCAGGCGCGTTAGACGGCCAGATTCATGAATATAATACTTTGGGCGAAGAAATGGCAAAGCGGTTTGTAGAAAGAGGCCCTAATTCCGCGAATAAATCATTTAACCCTAATACAGTAGAAAAAGCCGCGCGAAAAGTCTTAAAACAGCAGATTGATTTGGATTTGGTGCCTTTGCGTAATGAATTCAGGCCGGTAACTTCAGCGGATGAAGTTCGGGCAACAGCCGAGATTGTGGCTGAAGGCAAAACCAATTCTCCGCCTGTTAAAGAAGATTCAAAAGATCTTAAAGCCCCGAATGATTTAAAACATAAGGGTTCCCTTTCAGACGGCTCTCCAATATTTGAAGCGAAAAAATCCATACCCGATAATTCAGCAGTTAAACTCTCCACGGATAGGCAAGATATAGTTAATGAAGCTATGAAGAAATATGATGAATGGATTATGGATATGATGAAAAACAGCAATCCAACGAAAGTCGCTCATCAACGCAAGATGGTTATAGATTTAGTAACAGGGGGATTACTTACTACCGGGCGCAATGCCATAGGCAAAACAATAGTTTCTGTAATGTCCAGTTTATTATTAAGCGATATTGACGGCCGCAATGTGACTGTTTTGCTTCAGGACAGAAAAGCAGTAGATGCTTTAGTTAAGGGGTTTGATGAGAATTTTCAGAAGATGTCCAATCAGGATTTTGCCAAAAAACACGGGAAGTTGTTTTTTAATGTGGATGAATATTTAGAAAAATGGGAAAAGAATCCGAATGATAAAGCCATTATTAATGAAATAGCAAGAGCATTTAGTAATCCTGATGTAATAAAAGTCTTTTCTCGTGATGCCAGAGGACATCTTCCTTTAAAATCAGAAGGGATAGTGGAATTATCAGAGGCGATAAAAGCGCTTAAAGGCGATGTTGGAAAGGCCTACTTGTTAATTGATGAAGCTGATTCTGTGGTTATGGCTGATTGGTATTATTCTGTTTCAAACGGAGTCAAACTATTAAAGGATAACCCTGTGCTTTGGAATATTGCTAAAGAAGCATACGCGCTGGCGAAGAAGATTAAGATTCATGACCACAAGACGGATATTTTAAATAATCCGCAGTTAAGTATTAGTAGTATTTCTGTAAAGATACTAGAAGACAATGATTATGTAATATTGGTTCATTCACAAGCGGAGTTTGATTTATTAGAGGCAAAAGGTTGTAAGGTGGTTTACCGCGAAAAAGACGGGACTGCCAATACTGAGCCTACTCATTTGGTTTTAAGCAAGAAAGTAGAGAGCCATTTTGGTAAAGATTTAGGGTATGTGTCTTCTGTATTAGAAGGGCTTACTAAGCCGCTAAATATATCAGGCGGGTATGGAATAATTACTAAGGGTGATAAAATTGGTGATTTAGCGGTAATTACCCGCGGCAACGAACAGAATCAGGATTTAATTGTGGCTAATATCGCTGAAAAAGTAGCTGTTTTAGCAAAGATAGTAAAATCAGGCGCGGCTGATAAACTTGGTTTTGAATTAGTTAGTGTAGAAAAAGGAGATATTATTATTACGGATACTTCCGCCCGTGAGAATCCGCCGCAGGAAATGTTAAAAGGAAATGATTTATTAGTAGGCGCGATGACCGCTACTCCTGAGGGAGCAAGTAAGCTTTTGACCGCGAAATTAGATTTAGAAAAAGGGCAGGCTTGGGATGTCAGCGAATTTCCTTTTAAGGAAGTATTGGATGGTTATAGCACATTAAAGCCAATATGGGTAACCAGAGCCGATGATGGCAGTTTACAAGGATTAGAGAGGAAAATTACCAAAAAAGGAAAAATTCTGATAGGGACGGTTAATCAAACAGAGTCGGAAAACGCTATGGGTATGTTGAAGGATAAAAAAATTGATGCCCAGCATTTAGACTCAATTGAAATTAAAAACCATGAATCTGTTAAGGAAGCCGCGGAAGGGAAAAAGAGTGTTGTAACTTCCGGTTCAGGCTTAAGGCAGATTAGTTATAAAAATGTATTAAAATTGATTCTTATAAATCCTCAGCAGATGCCTATAGATGATCTTACTCAGGCAATTAACCGTATAAACAGAGACGGAGAGAGCTATGACAGGGTGCTTGCGCTTGAAATCAATGATACATTTGCTTCTATATCCGGCGTCATAGATAAGTTGAATTCTTTGAGAAAAGCGGGTTTTGAATATAAGCCTGGTACTGAAGGTTATTTAAAAGTGATGAATGATATAAGCGAATTTGCCTCCAAATATAAAATATCTCGAGCCCCTGATTTAAAGAATATAAACGATAAATCAGAAATATTAAAGTTAATAAATGATTTGTCTGTTTATGAAAATAATATTAATACTTCTACCAGTCATACAAAAGCTGTTTCTTCTCAATGGATGGAAAGCAGGATAACGGAATTTTTGCAGAATTTACGTTTAACTGTGCAAGACGCGGGGGATAGGGAGATTATAGAAAATATAATAGGTTTAGTAAGAAACGGAAGGTTTTCACCGGCGTATAGGTTTGATGACTATAAAATTGGCAGTGAAGTATTGAGATTGATGGATCAGAGCGTATGGAAAAATACCAATGATATGCTTATTCAATTAACGGAAAGCCTCACAAAAGCAGGGGATAAACCGTTAACTTCTGGGACAAGAGCCTATGTTGAAGCGTATAAGGATTTTGTTGAATATAGGATTAGCAAGGCTGGAGAAAATTTTAGTTCAGCAATGGCTGATGGCGCGGAAGAAAGCAATAATGGCTGGAGGGGGCAGATGCCGGAAGTTTTAAAATCTGAAGCGTTATCTCAGGACTATAGAGATGCCGTGGATAAAAGCACGGTAAAGGCCACTTATAGCCCGGAAGCTTTTAATAAAATTAACGAGTATCATAATAATAGCCTATCGGTAGCCAAAAAGTTAATTCCGGATATAATGCCTTCAAACATAATTGAAACCGGAATGAGCAGGGATTCAACTGCCAGTTTTGGGCATAAAGCGGGAGATGTTTATAAAGAACATGGCCGTAAACAAAGCGGAGACCCTGAATTACCCAAGACAGGAGCCGATTTATTTAATAGGACTGAAAAAGGATTCTCAGGTGCTGCGAAAAAAGAAGCTTGGCGGGAATATATTAATAAGTATGGCGTTATCCCGGGCACAGACGATTTAATCGGCGGGTTTGCTGAAGGGTTAGCCGCTATACAGTCTTCAAGTAATGAGGAAAGAGAAAGATTTAGTAAGATTGTTTCTACTTTTTATCCAGACGCAGGTATTCCTGTTTTGCCTTTTGGTAAGGGCATAAGAAAAAGAAAAGAAGAGTTTGAAAAAGCTATTCCTGTATTTATGGCGTTGATAGATCAGGGGATAGTGCGTAGGCATAACGCGGTGGAAGATTTGAATTTCATCATGACATTGGATAGTTCTGAAAGGTTGGTAACCGGAGGACAGATTGCTCCTGCCGCGAAAGAAAAGTACGTTAAGGAAGCAAGATTAGCATATATAACAGGCGATATTTTATCAACCCACAAAGCGTTAGTAGATAATATAAATCCGGGTTCAAATGGTTATAGTCCGTTAAAGCAGTCTTATGAAAAAAGAGTAAAAGAAAGGCAGCTGCTTCTTAAGCTGGGATGGAAGCCGCATGATGAGCAGTATAAACGGGCAATGAATAGGATTTATAGTGTTTCGGCAAGCGAGATGTTTGGCATAGTGGATGGTTTAGGGCTTTCTTTAAAAGATTTAACCAGAAAAGGGGAGTTTAATAGTATAAAGCTGGGAGTAAAAGATCCGCCTTTAGCTAAGAGCAAAAGGCAATTAAAAAGAGAGAAAAGAGGTAAAATAGAATCGGAAGCAGGGAAAGAACAGCAGAGAAAAATAAGAGAACAAGAAGGAACACAGAAAAAAATGTTTGATGCTTTGCGTTTATACGGAGCGATTATTCCGTTAGGGTTCAGGCACGAAGAAGAAATAATCAGAGAAGCAAAAGGAGTTTCTAAATTATATGGCAAGGTAGAGCGCCGTTTTGAAAAAAAATTCGCGGATAATTTAACAATTAGCGATTATTTTAGCAGGGATTTAATGCGGTTTATATTGGTGGATTTGAAGTTGGATGATGTGAGGAATAAGTCTTTAAGGGATAAGCTGGATGCGATTAAGAAATTAAATCCGGATAATCCGCTTTCAACTCCAATGGAGGTGATTAATCCGTTGAATATTAAGGATGGTAAATTACAGAGAGTTTTAGTCGAAGAAGCTAAACTGCGTAGAGACTTAATAGAATTGATTGCCGGCAAGGTTTATACTAATCAGGAGTATAAACAAATACTCCGGCCAGCGGAGATTATGGCCGCGGGCTCAGAGTATGGCAAGGGAATAAAAATAAAGGAAATAAAAAATGGTAAAGAGGAATATAGTGAAGAATATAGCCCGGAATATAAATATAGGATACTGGCATATCAATCAATGCCGCTGTTGACTGTTCTGCAGGGGCCGACAGAGATGTATCATTCTATGAAAGGCAAAATTCCCAACAAGGATCAAGATAATAAGCCGATTAACCAATTTGAAGCATTAGAACATGTTACATCTTTGCAGGGCAGGCATGAGGATAAATATGACGGCAAAGAGCCGCATGACAGAAGGAATATTATCGCGCCTTCCTTTATAGATGAAGCAGTAGAGCAATTTAATGTATCCAGAGAATTGTTTGGTATTGCCAGTAAAGATAAAGGCTATGACAGCCGTGTTGAAAAACGCAGGAAACTTCTGGCTGTGGAAGAAAGACTTACCGGCAATATGGGTATAATGGATGTTAACAGCGTTGATAATATTAAAGTAGATAATGTTTCTGTGGATTATATGATCAGGCCTAACCGCTCAGTGCATCGTAAATTTCTTGATTTTGAAACGCAGGTTCCAATTGTTTTACTTGAAAAATATACGCAGGATAAGGCAAGGGAATATTTAAAAGGTATTCCGGGAGTAGATGTTGATAAGGTTTTGGCATTATTACAGAGAATTAACAGCGAAACTAAATGGGAGGGGAAGGCGCTTAACGACGTCCCTGCGCGGGTACTTACAGGTTTTACAGGAGGCCCGGGTGATTTCTGGCTGGCCATGCAAAGGAAGGCTCTTGAAGAGTTAGAAAAGGCCGTTGAAATATTGAATAAAAGCAGGATGTTGGAAGAATTAAATAGACAGGTTAGCGCTAAGGGGCTCTCCAGAACAGATAAATCAAAGGCACAGGAGATTAATGAGATAAAAACAAGGATTATTGAAGCGCGTAAAGAACAAGCTTCGCAAGTATTAAAAGATGCGGATATTAGTGATAGCTTAAAATTCATGTTTGGCGCAAAGATTCCTTTTAGCATTGATTTTAATAAAGTAAGGTCTAATTTAAGCGAGATTATTCAGCGTCAGAGAAAGATGGAAGAGGAATTTGAAACAGTGCATCTGTTTCGGTTAATAAAACTGCATGGGTTTGATAAAAAAGAACAAATAGTAAAAGACGCGATTCGTGGAATGTTTGAAGCCACCAGAGGCGCGGCTATGCACAGAAAAGGCCGCGCGCGCACAGAATCAAGGATTATCAGCCAGTTTAAAGGCCCAAAGCACACGGAATATGTCTTCAGGACAAAATGGAGCAGCCTTACGGACCGGGAATATCTGGATTATCAGATTAAGAATGAAGCTCCGCATGAAACTATGCATGTTGTGTTAAGCATTATTACAGAGCAGGACAGCGCGTTTGTTAAGGAATTATATGATTCTAAAGTATTAGACCAGCTCTATGGTAAAGGCTTTACAGATAAGATGATTAATCCTGATGGTTCATTAAGAAGGGATTTTAGTTACGCGGCAGAGCATAGCGATAACGAAATGGCGGCGTCTGTCGGCGGTATGGGGTATCTTGAACAATTCTATAAAAAGACAAATGACCGTTCTTTAAAATACGTTACTCAAGATCTTACCGGCAGGAAAGATTTGACTTTTTCCATGCTTAGCGGAATGTCTTATCAGGAAAGACAAGACGCGATAGAAAAAGAAAGACAGGATTTGGTAGTAACCAGCTCAGAGATATCCCGCTATAAAACAGATGAGGATATAAAAAGGATTAGAAATGCTGGAGAAATAAATAAGCAGGTATTTTCTATAGTTGCCCAGCTTTTGAAATTAAAAGCAGAAGCTGTTAAACAAGGGATAGGGCCGAAGCAGATGTCTACCAAAGAATTGTCCGATATGATTTTAGCAGAGGTCAAAAAAGCAGGTGGTGATGGTTTTGTAGAGTTTGAGCCGGGAGTTACCATAAGCATATTAACCAGCAAAGATATACAGAAAATAATTGAAACTATAGACGCACAAGGCGCGGAGGCTGTAGGGACAAAGATGTTAGATAAACAGCCTAACGCTAAAAATATGATAGATTTATTGGGCGATATTTTGCGGATTGACTTTGGAGTTCAGGCAGGTAAATATAATTCCGACAGCCGCCGTTGTTTTGTTTTAGGAGAAATTAAGCCAGGCAATCCAAAATACGCGTTATATCAGAAATGCCAAGCAATGTATGATTCTTCGTTAGATCTTCATAATACAATAATTAAGGTAATCGTCCGATATAGAAAAAATGGCACGGGTTTTGGTTATGGCGAGATAGATATACAAACTTTATTAGGAACGAATAATCCGTTAGCAAAATATTATTTAAATAAGTTAGAATGGGGGCATGGAACAGGTTTGGCCGGCCATGAACAGAAAAATAGGAAAGAAATTCTAATGGCATTTAAGGAGTTTTTACCGAATCAGGTACTTACAGTTGAGCCTGATGTAGTAATGAGTCCTGAAAGTATGATTTTGGTTACTGATACAGGAGCAGAGGTTTTAACCGGAGCTGTGCCGCAGAGTTTGGATATTGATGAATTTATTAGCGCCGCTGGCGGAACAGCAAAGATTTCTTCATCGCAGACAGGAAGTAAAGAACAAATTTTGACCCAAGCGCTTAAGGCGGTTTTGCCGGGGGCTAAGGCGGTAGGTAGTGAGGGGCTGCCTGAAGGAAGGGATTCTGATTCTGCTAATGAGCCGAAATCTTCGCCAATGGCTTTGCCTGTCAGCAGTACGATATTACCAGCTCCGGTGTTGAATATGATAGGTAATGTAAATACTTTAGGCGCTGTGATAAGGAATATGGGTAGTTCTTCAGCGGTTATTAATCCTGCCGCGGTAGGAGTTTTAAATACTGAAGGTAGAATACATATTAATAATGGGCGCAGTGGCGGTTTTAAAGCCGGCGGCATAAGAGGCGCGGCTGGCGTTTGCGCAACGCCTCGTCGTGAAATGATAAGAGCGCA
>JBDRLG010000107.1:0-36416 GCA_043813255.1 Candidatus Omnitrophota bacterium | reverse complement strand
TTAGTGTCATTGCGAGCGAAGCGAAGCAATCTTATCGTCGAAGGATTGCTTCGTCACTTCGTTCCTCGCAATGACACGCTAATAATATCTCAAAAACATTTTACCGACGATAGCAATTATCATAATTTGGACACAAGTGATAAAAATAATAAAATTATGTCATTGCGGACAAACATAAATAAAGCGAAGCCTGTCTACCGACCAGGCAGGCAATCTTTTCTCTTAATTTTTACAGCCATATTCATATTCCTGCCTCAAAAAGCGCAGGCACAGGAATACAGGTGTCCTACTTGGATGGATAATGAGCACATAATCTGCGTTAAGTATATAAACACCGTTAAAGAACATTTAATACCTTGGTTTGGAGATTTATCCGACGCGAGGTTCATTGTTACAAAGCAGGAAATCCAGCTGGTTTCCATGGATATTAACGGTAATAATGAAAAAATCATAAAAAATATAATTATTGATTACCCCGGACAGTCTCCAAAATGGCAAGAAGAAATATTTAAAGGCATCAGAAGGATTGAATATATTGATTATTGTCCGCAAAGAAAGCTAATTTCATTTACAGGTAGAGGAGATTTAGTTGCTATATTTACAATTAAAGATGCCGGCAAAGAAGCAGAAAAAATAGCTGAACAGGCTGGCGGCGGAGAATTTTCTCCGGATGGAAAATATTTAGAATACACATCAAATTATAAAGTTTGGCTGTATGATTTAGATACTAAAGAGAAGAATATTCTAATAAATGATGCTATGGGCGGGCCATGGAGCCCTGATGGGGAAAAAATAGCCTTTTCAAGAAAAATTAATAGCTACTGGGAAGCTTTTATATATGATTTACAAACGAATAAAGAAAATTTCTATGAAGAATTTAATAAAAAAAGTATTGGGGTGCTAAATGAATGGTCTCCAGATGGTACAAAGTTAGCTACGCCCAGCGGGGCTATTTATTCTTTACAGGCAGAATATTTAAAAGAAATCAGCGCTGCTACGCCTACAGGAGCAAAGTGGTCATTTGATGGAAAACATTTAGTTGGAGAAATTACCGAAAAAGGACAAATCGCAGTAATAGACAGCGATGGAAAAAACTTAAGGATACTCAGATGAAAAAAATAAAAATTTTAACAGCTTGGTTGTTTTTTCTTTTAATATTTTCTTTTAGTTACGCGGAAATCATTAATCCTGATCTGCCAATAAACAAAAGATGGAAAGAAGGCAGGGCAGAAAAAGAAGCTTACCGCCCCGCTCCCATACTTTTTTCCCATGGTTTTGCGGCAGGAGACCCAACAGGAACATGGATAGGAAGAAACGGCCAAAAAGAGAATCAAAGGCCGGAAATAGATACTAAATTATGGTCGAATTTTAAAAATTATTATTATAAAACAGAAGGGGAGTTGGATTCACCTATAAAAGCATTAGATAATACCCGCTCCCCCTATCTGGAAATCGTTTCCTATATAGATGCCAGTAAAGATGAACGCAGCCAGTTAATTGACAGAAACAGCTCAGTGGATACATATAAAGAGGAATTTTTCTTAGAAAAAAAAGGGTAATTATGAGAAATAAACTAATTATAATGATAGGTTTAACAGTCCCCTGTTTAATATCAATATTAGGCTTTTCGCAAAAAGCCAATGCCCAAGAATATCGCCAGCCGGCTTGGTTAGACAATGAGCACATAATCTGCGTTAAGTATATAAACACCGTTAAAGAACATTTAATACCTTGGTTTGGAGATTTATCCGACGCGAGGTTCATTGTTACAAAACAGGAAATACAGCTGGTCTCCATGGATATTAACGGTAATAATGAGAAAATCTTAAAAAATATAATTATTGACCGCCCTAGCCAGTCTCCTAAATGGAGAGAAGAAATATTTAAAGGCATCAGAAGGATTGAACATATTGATTATTGCCCGCAAAGAAAGCTAATTTCATTTACAGGTAGAGGAGATATCGTTGTTATATTTACAATTAAAGATGACGGTACAGAAGCAGAAAAAATAGCTGAGCAGGCTGGCGTTGGAATATTTTCACCTGATGGAAACTATTTAGAATATACTTCAAATTATAAAGTTTGGTTATATGATTTATACACAAAAAAACAAGAGGTGTTGGTAGAAGATGCAGTAAGCGGGCCATGGAGCCCTGATGGGAAAAAGATTGCAGTTACAAAAGATTTAAATAAAGAAAACAATATTTATATTTATGATTTAGAAACAGGAAAAGGAGAAATAATAGATACGTATTTTTCTTTTGGGCATGGATGGCCTGATGGTTGTAGAGTTGACTTTGGAAGGATTATAGAAAGACGAGAAATTAAAACAGCGGGGAAAAGTACGTATAGACATGAAACAATTATTAGTGATATAACTAAAGAAGGAATAAAAGAAAGAATAAACTTAGGTGAAATGAAAAGTGTAATTTGGGGTGATGATCGCAATACTTTAATCTATGTAAAAGATAATTATTTTTGGAAATTTAATATAGCTACTGGAGTGAGTAAAGAATTATTTAAGGATTCTTACATAGATGGTGGCAGTATAGAACATCTTTATCCAATGAAACCTCTTAATAATGAACAGGTACTTGTAAGTAATAGACAAGGAAGGCTGAGTATTTATAATTTAAATAGCGGTATAGAAATAGCAAGAAGTAAAGAAATTTTTTCTTTTCTTCTTTACTCTCCAGATAAAACGAAAATTTTAGTTAATACAAAACAAGGATTCGGTGTAGTAGAAATAAATACTTTGCAATACAAACAATTATTAAAGGAGAAGGTTTATGCTTATTAGAAAAAAACAACTTTTTATTTCTTTAATTTGTTTATTTTTTTTAAAAATATCTTCTTTCGCGGCAATAATTCCTGATGATTCAAACAATCCAAATGATGGTTGGAAAGATCCACGTGCTTACCGCCCCGCGCCAATATTATTTTCCCATGGTTTTGCGGCAGGAGACCCAACAGGAACATGGATAGGAAGAAACGGCCAAAAAGAGAATCAAAGGCCGGAAATAGATACTAAATTATGGTCGAATTTTAAAAATTATTATTATGATAAAAATGCTCAAACACAAATACCCATTACTGCGTTACAACCCACCCGTAATCCCTATCTGGAAATCGTTTCCTATATAGATGCCAGTAAAGATGAACGCAGCCAGTTAATTGACAGAAACAGCTCAGTGGATACATATAAAGAGGGAGACTATTATATCAGTACCGAAGAGCGAAAAATAGGCGATTCTGGCTGGGCGGATAAATTAAATGAAGCGGTTAAAAAAATGCGGGATATTTATAAAGATAAAAACGGATATCCTTTAAAAATTAATATAATATGCCATTCAATGGGCGGTTTGGCAGCCAGAGAATACTTAACAAATTCAAAATACGGCTCTTCAGCAAGTAATGTTAATGACTTAGTATTAATAGGCGTGCCTAATTTAGGCTCTCCTTTGGCAACCTTTGCTACCGGGCTTGCCGCATCTCAAAGGATTGCATGGCTGTTTAATCCGGCTCCTCATTTGTTAAGTTCAGAGATAACTAAAGAACTTGATAAAAACGTATTAGTATTCGGAAAAATAGACGCCCAAGGCGACGCGGCAAGAGATATGGACCCGGGATTACTGGGAAGTGGATTCTTAAAACAGTTAAACAGCCGGGCACAACCGCAAAATGTTGACTATTACGCGGTTTGCGGGCTTAGCATGACACTATGGGAATATCTATTTAATTCTGAATCAGGAGATACGGTTGTCCCTATATCTTCTCAATTAGGTATTGGAGTTTTACAGCTTAAAGATTATAAAATAGCTAAAAATGCCAGCCATGGTACTGAAATCTTAGCAGTTTCCAAAAATAACGGGGATATTCTTTTAGAGTTTTTAGACTCAGAAAAACCAGTAGTAGAAATAACCGACCCCGACCCGCAAACTATTACAGAAACCTACGAAAACTCCATAAACATAAAAGGCAAAGTCTCAAAAGAATACCTGCCGGCTGACAGTTTATTACAAATAGAAGCGGTAAACCAAGACACTGGAGAGAAGACCTTTGAAACCAACAGTAGAGAATTATACCCGTCAGACCTCTGGGTGCCGAATGCCCCTAACTCCGTAGTAGCAGAGTTTGACAAAGAAATCCCCTTAACTACCCCGGGCAAATACAGAATCACCTGCAAAGTCCAAAACCCCGCTAAGGTTACTTCTGAAGTAAAAGAAGTATGGATAAAAAAATTAGAAACAGAAGGAAGCAATATCATAGTTCACTGCCATAACCCTGAAGGTAAAGAAATAAACAGCATAACATTAAATGTGAATCAGGTTTTCAATAAGGATGTAAAGATATATGATGGAAACAACTTAATCGGATATGGCGCCAAAGATGCTACAACCCATGGCAGTCCAATCTCTTTAAACACCGGCAATCATACTATCAAAGTAAAATTTAATGGCATGGAGTTAGTAAAAAATGTTACTTTATCACAAAACGAGACTAAAAGTTTAATATTTGAATTTAAAAGAACTGAGTTTGATATAAAAAACTGGATAGACAGTGAACTAAGCGGAGATGTTACTTCAACGGTTTCAGGTTCATGGCATTTTGGGAGACAATATGATCCAGAACATACGAGGTTTAAAGATGAAGCTACTAATTATTTTCCAAATGAATCGTTAATAGCTATGACTTATATTACATACAATCAACATTGGTATTGGCCTTATGATGCCAATTGGACAAATGATTGCATATATAATTTAATAAGCAAAATTAAGCTTAATAGTAGCCAATTTAGCATGTCTTACGATGTTAACATTAAAATATCAGGAAAAGGCGGTGTAAGTGTTTTATTTCAAGCAATAGGAGGACTTAATAAAAAGTTTAGTTTGGGTTATTTTCCTAAAAATATTACAGGATTTGACAATTGGTATGTTCAAAGCGACACGAGTAATTATCCTAATCTATACGTAATACCTGAGGATGGCTTGAAAAAGGCTTTATTTGACGATAGTTATAATATTGGTTCAGCAAAAAATGGTTACCATATAGTTTCGTTGCCTTCTAATGAAAATTATACTTATGGTTATTTTTATTTTTACGGTATTGGATATGCTCAAACATCTCCCCTGATTACTGATTATACTTATTGCCAGTCTGATTCAAAATCAGGTACTTTAAATAAAATTAAAATGAGTAATATTCCCTATGATTTAGAAGAAAAGGCTATTTAATAAAAGGATAAATTATGAAAACAAAAGAAAAAGACTATAGTTACCTGTCTATCACATTATTGCCTTACAATATCACTGACGGACAAGGAGGTTCTTATAAAGTAAAATGGATTAATTTAACCAATTATTGGGACATAAATTATAATGGTGCATTTACAGGATATATAGCGTATAAAATATTCCATGGCCTAATAAAGCCGTAACTATAAGTGAATCACGGTTAAAAACAGGATTACTAAATAACCCGTTACTTAATATAACGGGGCCTAACAAAAAGCGAGAGAGAAGGCTTGGCCATTAGTCTACTTTAGAGTATACTACTCATAAGTAGACTATTATACAAGCGCGGAGACAAAATGTTTATAAACAGAAAAGAAGAATTAAAAGATTTAAATGCTAAATGGGCCCGGAAAAATCCACAGCTAATCGTTGTTTATGGCAAGCGGCGGGTAGGAAAAACTGAGCTGATAAAACAATTTATTAAGAATAAATCCGGCATATATTTCCTGGCGGATAAAAGGACAGCCATTGAACAGCTTCGTGAATTATCAAGGATAATCGGTTCGTATTTTAATGACTCATTGGTATTAAAACAGGGTTTTGGAGACTGGCTGGATGTTTTTGCTTATTTAAAAGAAAAAAGCAAAAAACCATTCATTTTTGCCATAGATGAATACCCTTATTTAGTTGAAATAGATAAAGCCACAAGTTCTATCTTTCAAAAAGGCTGGGATGAATATTTAAAACAAACAGGCATCTTTTTGATTTTATCAGGCTCCAGTGTTTCTATGATGGAATCAGAAGCTTTAATTTATAAAGCACCGCTATACGGCAGAAGGACAGGGCAGATTTATTTAAAACCTATGCCTTTCAAAGAAAGCCGAAAATTCTTTCCTGATAAAAAATTTGAAGATTTTCTAAAGATATTTACAATAACCGGGGGGATGCCGGCATATTTACTGCAATTTGACACTAAGCTTTCACTTGAAGAAAACATTAAAAGCAGGATATTTAACAAAACAGAATTCCTCCACAACGAAATAGAATTTATTTTAAAAGAAGAACTCAGGGAGCCGAAAAATTACCTGTCTATTCTAAAAGCAATTGCATGGGGAAAAACGAAATTCGGAGAAATAGTAAATGAAACTGGATTAGAAAAAAACATATTGAATAAATACCTGGGGATATTAGAGCGCCTTCAGCTTATTGAAAAAGAAATACCGGTAACAGAAAAGCATCCGCAAAAATCACGCAAAGGCATCTATAAAATAA
Source organism: Candidatus Omnitrophota bacterium (assembly GCA_043813255.1). Classification (GTDB taxonomy): domain Bacteria; phylum Omnitrophota; class Gorgyraeia; order Gygaellales; family Profunditerraquicolaceae; genus JBDRLG01. Next base: position 29,907 of record JBDRLG010000107.1, on the reverse strand, counting down.
GTGATAATTTTTGCCGTTTTTGGTTCCAATATGTATTCCCTTATAAAAGTGATTTAGAAATTGGCAGGCTTAGTGAAGTATTACGTAAATTAAAAGAAAGCTTCCGCCTTTTAGAATCAACAGTATATGAAAAAATAACACAAGAATTCCTTCATAATTGGCAGGATAAAATTTTTCATTTTGAACGCGTAGGGCGCTGGTGGGATGGGAAAGAAGAGATAGACCTAATTGGAATAAGCCAGCAAAAGAAAGAAGTAATATTCGGCGAAGTTAAATGGCGTGATACTCTAATAGGTATTAATATTTTAGACGACTTAAAAAGAAAATCAGAAATTGTATTAAAAAATTTAGAATATAAAGAGAAATATAAAAAACACTATATTCTATTTAGCAAAAAAGGCTTTACAAAAGAATTACGGAATTTAGCAAAAAAAGAGAATGTTTTTTTAGTAGAAAAAGATAAACTACTAAAACAAGATAGGAGAAGACACAGATGAGAGACAGGATTACTGATATTATTTTGGAAAGTATACATGTTAAAGAGCAATTACTGCATACCTGCTTAGGGCAGATCAAGGATATCGCCGATATCATGATTGAGGCTTTAAAGAAAAACGGCAAGGTTATACTTTTCGGCAACGGCGGCTCAGCGGCTGACAGCCAGCATATTGCCGCTGAATTCGTAGGCAGGTTTAAAAAAGACAGGACACCATTAGCCGCTATAGCCCTTACCACGAATTCTTCGGTCTTAACTTCATTAGCTAATGATTATGGCTATGAAGTAGTCTTTGCCAAACAGATTGAAGCTCTAGGCCAGAAAAATGACGTGGCTGTAGGAATTTCTACCAGCGGAAAAGCAAAGAATGTCACACTGGGGATCAAACAAGCTAAAAAAATGGGCATCAGGACAGTCGTCCTTACCGGCGGAGACGGCGGAGAATTAGAAAAACTGGCAGATACTGCATTGGTCGTTCCTTCCAATATTACAGCCAGGATTCAAGAAGCCCATATAACTATAGGACATGTAATATGCGAATTAGTAGAGCAGACTCTTTGTCAGGATCAAAAATAAAAAGCCTAAAACAGTTAAGTAAAACCGCGCTTTCCCTGAAATCAAAAGGAAAAAAGATTGTCTTTACCAATGGCTGTTTTGATATACTGCACTTTGGCCATGTTTATTATCTACAACAAGCTAAAAAGCAAGGCGATATACTTATTGTAGGCCTAAACAGCGATACCTCCATAAAAAGAATAAAAGGCAAAAACAGGCCTATAGTCTGCCAGCAAGATAGGGCTAAGGTATTAGCAGGATTAGAAAGCGTGGATTATATTGTTATTTTTAACGAAGATACTCCTTTAAAAACTATTTCCGCGATAAAACCGGATGTGTTAATTAAGGGTTCGGATTGGCAAAAAAATAATATCGTAGGCTCAGAAGTTGTCAGCCAGTACGGCGGAAAAGTTGCTACAATAAAACTGGCAAAAGGCAGGTCTACTACTAATATAATAGAAAAAATAATTTCCCATGCTATCAAATAACCAAGAAAAAATATACGATGAAGCAAAAATATCAACTTTGGGACTGTTGCGAAATACCATTTTTGTGTCTTTGCGAGGAGCGAAGCGACGAAGCAATCTTGTTTTGTCGTCGGAGAATAAGATTGCCGCGCTTCCTTCAGTCGCTCGCAATGACACTTTTGGGGAGTTTCGCAACAGTCCCACTTTCTCTAATTTTGTGAAAGATATTAATTAATTTTATGGCAAATTATTTTGGTTTTATTGATGAAACAGGCGTATTGCACAATGACCCGGATCAGCGGTTTTTTGCGATAGGGCTATTAAAATGCGATGATACATCGGCTTTATACGAAGAATTCCGCATTTTAAAGAATAGGGCCGAATCAAAGCTTGATCTTGAAAGGCAAGCAAAAGGCCAACCGGTGAAAAAGGGATGTTTTGAGTTCAAATTTTCAAGTATTACTCGTGGCTCCCACGAGTTTTATTATGATCTTATTAGTTTATATTTTAAATTCCCAAAGCTTCAATTCTGTAGTTTTGTAATTGATAAAACAAATCCCGGAGTAAAAATCGACGAAGTTTTTCCCGATACTTGGGAAGCGTATATTGGTTATTCTAAAATGCTTATTAAAAATAATATGAACCCAGATGATAAGATATGTGTGGTTGCGGACTTTCTTGGAAAGCCGAAAACGAGCACTAAATATTATGAGCCTGAAATTAGATCATTGACTGCTGTTTACAATGCAACTGTGTTAGAGTCACACGCATCGCTTTTTATCCAGATAGTTGACGTTATGATAGGATGTATTGTATTGGATTTTAAGAGAGGCCGGCAACCAGAGAGAAAAGCGGACGTATTCAAAGGCAAGGTTTGCGATTTTCTGAAAGGTAAATTAGGACTACAGTCTTTAGCGAGGAATTTTACAAATCATCAACCGAATTACTTTAGCGTATGGGAATTTAGCCCTAAGTAGAAATAAAAAATGCGAGCCATCGACCCAGTCAACGCCCGCATTTTAAATATATCTCATAAAGTGGTATTTGTCAAGGAAAATCCGCAAGGATTCCGCAGACCCCGACCGAAGCGTCGGGGTAAATATAATTTCTTATGCTATCAAGCAAAATTAAAATCAACCGGATTATTGACGCCAATATTAACAGGGCAAAAGAAGGCCTAAGGGTTTGCGAAGAAATAACACGCTTTATTCTTGAAAATTATAAATTGACCTCAGAGCTAAAACAACTGCGCCATAAAATCAGCGAATTAAAACAAAAACTGCCTTCGGACACAGACCTGATTAAAGAACGCGACTCAGACAAAGATATAGGCAAAAATATAACTATGAATGAACTTAAAAGAAAGGATTTAAAAGACATCTTTTTCGCTAATATGCAAAGAGTAAAAGAAGCTATACGGGTCTTAGAGGAATTCTCAAAATTAATAGATACGCGCTTGAGCGTTGAATTCAAAAAAAGCAGGTACAGGGCTTATGAAATTGAAAAGAAAGTTGCTGAGCGACTCTCGTCTTTGCTTAATCATAGATAAAGAAACCGCAGGGAATAAATCAATACTTCGCATCGCCTCTGAAATAAAAGCTTCAGGAATCCCCTGTATAATCCAGTTCAGGGATAAAATTTCCAAAAAAGCGGATATTTTAAAAGAGGCCTGTAATCTGAAGAAACTCTTGCTAAAAAGCAGCATAGTATTTATAATTAATGATTATCTGGATATAGCAAAAATAACAGATTGTGACGGGATTCATATAGGGCAGGAAGATATAAATATAGTTTCTGCCCGCGGGATTTTAGGCAAGGAAAAAATTATCGGGGTATCCTGCCATAGCCTTAAACAGGCAAAACAAGCGCGAGACAACGGCGCTGATTATATAGGCATAGGGCCTGTGTTTGGCACTCCCACAAAGCCTGAATATAAGCCGATTGGTTTAAAAATGTTAAGCAGGGTTGTGAAACAGATAGATATCCCCGTCTTTGCTATAGGCGGAATAAACAAAGATAATATCCAACAGCTAACATCTGCCGGAGCAGATAGAATAGCTGTGGTTAGGGCTGTTTGCCAGGCAGAGAATACAAAAAAAGAATTAAAGCAAATACGGAGCATACTAAAATGACGCAATTAGAAAACGCGAAAAATAATATCATCAGCCCTTTAATGAAAAAAATAGCAGCCGCGGAAAAAATGTCCCCGCAGTTATTGCTAAAATATATCCGAGAAGGAAAGATTGTCATCCCCGCGAATAAAACACATAAAATTAAAAAACCCTGCGGCATTGGTAAAGGGTTATCAACAAAAGTCAACGCCAATATAGGGACCTCTACAGATAAATCCAGCCTTAAAAATGAACTAAAAAAACTCGAAATCGCTGTAAACTACGGGACAGATACTATTATGGATTTAAGCGTGGGCAATGATATAAAAATAGTCCGCAAAGAAATCCTGAAAAACTCGCCTGTTCCAATCGGGACTGTGCCTATTTATGAAATCGCCATAAACGCCCAAAAGAAAACCGGGGATTTTCTGAATTTTGAAGCTGAAGATGTATTAAAGGTTATTGAAACTCAGGCTAAAGAAGGCATAGATTTTTTTACTATACACTCAGGGGTTACTAAAAAAAGCTTATCCGTACTCAAAAAAAATAAACGGCTATTGGGAATTGTTTCAAGAGGAGGCGCTATTTTAGCGGGATGGATAAACCGGCATAAAAAAGAGAACCCTTTCTATGAGTATTTTGATAAAATTCTGGATATTTGTCATGAATATGACGTAACATTAAGCTTAGGTGACGGCTTAAGGCCAGGCTCTATATTAGACGCTACAGACGCGGCTCAAATAGCTGAACTTAAAATATTAGGAGAATTAGCCCTGCGTTCAAGAAAAAAGAATGTGCAGGTAATGATAGAAGGCCCGGGGCATGTGCCTTTAAACCAAATTAAAAAAAATATTGAATTGCAAAAAAAGATTTGCCATGAAGCGCCATTTTATGTCTTAGGCCCGCTGGTTACTGATGTGGCATGCGGTTATGACCATATTACCGCAGCTATAGGAGGGGCTTTAGCAGCAAGCTATGGAGCGGACTTTCTTTGTTATGTAACTCCCGCGGAACACCTGCGGCTGCCATCACTGGAAGATGTCCGGGAAGGAGTAATAGCCTCTAAGATTGCCGCGCATGCCGCGGATATAGCTAAAGGAATAGATTCCGCGTTAATCTGGGATAAAAATATTTCTCAGGCGCGTAAAAAACGCGACTGGAAAAAACAAATTAAATTATCTATTGACCCAGTTAAAGCTGAGTCTTACAGGACATCTTCTAAACCTAATTCGCTGGATGTCTGTACTATGTGCGGAAATTATTGTTCTATTAAAATTTGCGAAAAAGTCGTATAATACTAACGTATTTATCTGGTATAATTGTTTTACTGCGGGTGTAGTTCAATGGTAGAACGTTAGCTTCCCAAGCTAAGAACGGGAGTTCGATTCTCCTCACCCGCTTATCGAGCAAAATTTCTTTGCAATTTTGCGAGACCCCGCCATCGGCGGGGTCAAGGAGACGCAATTACAGCGAATAATTACAACAAATATTAAAAATATGATTAAACACATACTGGTTTTAATATTTTTCATACTGGTTTTATCTGGGTGTAAAACAACAACACATCAGATTAAAACCGTGTCTTTACCTCAGGCAAAAACAACAAAAATCCACCGCGTCCAAAAAGGCGAGACTTTATGGAAAATATCTAAATTGTATAATATTGACCTGCATGAATTGGTAAATATAAACCATATTTCTGACAGTTCAAACATAGAAATAGAACAAACGCTTTTAATACCTGAATCCCCGGAACAAAAGTATCTTTTCACAGGCAAAACTACCTCTGAAGATTTTATCTGGCCTTTAAAAGGAAAAGTTGTTTCCAGTTTCGGGCAGACAATTAATAATATAAAAAATAATGGCGTAAACATAAGCGCTTGCGGCAATTCAGATATTATCGCTTCACGTTCCGGCAAGGTTGTATTTTGCAATTCAAACTTAAACGGTTTTGGCAAAACAATAATTATCGAACACCACGGTGGTTTCTTAACTTTATATTCAAGAAATTCGGAAATCCTTGTTAAAACAGGAGATATTGTGCAAAGGGGAATGGCGATCGCTAAAGTCGGGCAGGCGGGAAGAGACCATCTTGAATATCTGCATTTTGAAATAAGAAAAGGGCATCGGCCTCAAAACCCTAAATTTTATTTACCCTAGAGATTTTTAAGTTCATGAAAAAAGACATTTTTATAGAAAGAAACCTTTACTCTGATATTATCCTAAAACGCATCCGGGACCTTAAAGACGGCTACAGGCAAAATATAGCGGTTATCGGAGATGAATTAATAGGCAAAACCTCAATAATTTTTAATCTTTTGAATAAATTCTATGACAGCCGGTATATAATAACTTATCTGGAATCACGCCCTGAATCCCTAAATTCTTTTGCCAAAAGATTTATTGGGGTATTATTATATAATTTTCTCTTAAATAGCGGAGAAAAATTAGAAGAAAAACTTGATTTCCTGCTAAAAAAATCCCATAAATATATCCCGAAAACAGCGCAAAAAATAAGTTCCATACTGCATTCATTAGAAAAAAGGAAAAAAAATAATATTTTCACTGAACTGCTCGGCCTGTGTGAAATGATACATCAGGAAACAGGTAAATTCTGTGTGGTAATATTTGATGAATTTCATAATCTGGAAAACATTGGCATAAAAGATATCTATGCTGAATGGGCAAAATTACTTCTATTGCAGAAAAATACGATGTATATCGTTATTAGTTCTTTAAAATTCAAAACAAAAGCCATACTCTCCAAAGAGCTCTCACTGTTATTTGGTAATTTTGAAATATTAACTATAGAACCTTTTGATATAAATACCTGCGAATACTATTTAGAACAAAAACTGGGAATGCTTAATTTAAACCCGGCGTATAAAAATTTTCTCGTCCATTTTACCGGAGGCTACCCTTTTTATCTAAAAATTATTTCTGATTCATTATTAAACCGAGGCGGTTTAACCCAGAACTCCGAGTTAAAACTCAATGGAGAAAATTTAACAGGAATAATAGAAGATTTACTTTTCGATTACTCAGGCATACTTAACCAAAAATTCTCAAATTACATAAAAAAATTCCTGGATTCCCCCAATAGCCAGGATTATATTTCAATTCTCTATTTAATTGCTAACGGGCATAATAAATTAAAAGATATCTGCCATATCCTGCGTAAATCAAAAAAAGAATTAACTTTAAGGATAACCCAGCTTGTGGAGCTTGATGCGATAATACGCAGCGGGAATTTTTTAAAAATTAATGACAGAATATTCAGTTTTTGGCTGAAATTTGTTTATCAGGAAAAAATACATTCATTGACCTTTGACGCTAAAAACCAAAAGGAGCTTTTTAGGGATAAAATAGATAATCTAATTCAGGAATTCATTACCAGCGCGAAAAAACCCATAAGAGAAAGAATGAGCGAAATAATGCACCTGTTTGAAGATGATACAATACAGATTGAAAAGAAAAAGCTTAAATTAACTCAATTCAGGGAAATAAAGACTTTGGAATTCAATACAGGGAATTTAAAACATGGGCTTATAGGCCGCGCAAGCGGCGTTATATGGATCATGGGCTTTAAACATGATTGTTTAACAGAAGAAGATATAACAAGTTTTTCCAAAGAATGCAAGAAATACCGCCATAAATTACAAAAGAAAATTATAATTACCTTAGATGAAGTTGAAGATAACGCACGGTTAAGGGCGCTGGAAGAAAAAATCTGGACATGGGATATTAACAACATAAATCAAATTTTGGATTTATTCTCTAAACCTAGAGTAATAACTTCGGAAATTAATTTTCCGGTAAATTCTAATAAATAATAATATGATAAAAATAGGGGTAGTCTCAGATACACATATAAGCGATAATAAAACTGTTCTTTCTGAAAAAATGCTGGCGGCTTTTAAACAAGTAGATATGATTATTCACGCAGGAGACATTACAAACCCAAGTGTCTTGGAAAAACTAAAAAAGATATGTAAAGATGTTAAAGCGGTTTATGGAAATATGGACTCGCAGGAAATAAGAGAGGCTCTGCCAGAAAAACAAATTATAACAGCAGGAAAATATAAAATAGGCATAAGCCATGGATACGGGCCTCCGGCTAAACTTATAGATTTCTTGATAAATAAATTTCATAGTGATAAAGTTGATGTCATTATCTTCGGGCATTCGCATTCTCCGGTAAATGAGAAAAGAGGCAATATCTTATTCTTTAATCCCGGCAGCCCTACAGATAAAATATTTGCTAAATATAATTCTTTTGGAATTTTAGAAGTTAACGATAAAATTACCGCCAAAATTATAAGGATATAACTATGGATAAACTTTGGGCTCCATGGAGAATTAAATACATATCCGCTAAAAAAACTAAACAATGCATATTCTGCGCCGCCTTAAAATCAAAACATAAAAACTATGTGGTATTTAAAAATAAATACACTTTTTGTTTGTTAAATACCTTTCCTTACAATAACGGCCATCTAATGATCGCTCCTATACGGCATCTCAAAGGCCTCAGCCAGTTAAATAATAACGAAGCCTTAGAATTATTTCAGTCTATAAATACCGCGAAATCGATGCTTGACAAAGTATTAAAGCCCGATGGCTATAATATAGGGATAAATTTATCTAAAAGCGCGGGAGCAGGCATTACCGGCCATATACATATACACATTGTTCCGCGATGGCAGGGAGACACAAATTTCATGCCGGTTTTAAACAATACAAAGATAATTTCACAGTCTTTAAATGAGTTATGTAAACAATTAGAGGTAGCTTATGCCAAATCAGGCGGAAATAAGAAAATTTGAAGATAAATTCCTTGCGCCTTATGCTGTAAAGAGTTATAATACTAAAGGTCGGGTGTATAAAGAACCAGAGCATCCTTACCGGTCTATATACCAAAGAGACAGGGATAGAATAATACACTCCGCTGCTTTTAGGCGTTTAGAATATAAGACTCAAGTATTTGTTAACCATGAAGGTGATTATTACCGCACCAGATTAACTCATACGTTGGAAGTTGCTCAAATCGCCAGAACTATAGCCGCGGCTCTAAAGTTAAATACTGATGTTGTAGAAGCCATAGCCTTAGCGCATGATTTAGGCCATACTCCTTTCGGGCATTCAGGAGAAGACGCGCTAAATGAATTAATGAGCGAATTCGGCGGGTTCAACCATAATCTTCAAGGTTTAAGAGTAGTTGATTTAATAGAAGAACGCTATCCTGATTTTCCGGGAATTAATCTAACATGGGAAGTACGGGAAGGAATAGTAAAACACTCATCGGCTTTTGATAAAGCAGGCAAATTAAAAGAATTTCCAGCTGATGAATCTCCCAGTATGGAAACCCAAGTTGTGGATATCGCTGATGAAATAGCTTATGATAACCATGATCTTGATGATGGCATTACATCAGGGCTGATAAAAGAAGAAGACTTTAAAAAACTTGGGATTTGGAAAAAAATATACGCTAAAATCTCAAAAAAATATTCTAAGATAAACTTAGACCGGAATTTAGCTAAATATTTAATTATCCGCTCATTGATTGACAGCCAAGTAACTGATTTAATTGAACAAACACAGAAAAACACTGCTAAATTAAAAATTAAATCTTACGCGCAGGTAAGAAAACAACACAATAAAATAGTTTGTTTCAGCAATGAAATGGCTGCGTTAAGAAAACCGATGAGAGAATTCCTGATAAAAAAACTCTACTGCCATTATAGAGTAATCAGGATGAGCAAAAAAGCAAAACGTTTTATTCAGGAATTATTCAAAACATATATTGAAAATCCGGAACAACTTCCCCCTCAGATAGAAAAAAGAATTCCTATAGATGGAGTTAACCGGGCAGTCTGCGATTATATCGCCGGGATGACAGACAGGTATGCTTTAGATGAATACAAAAAACTATTTGACCCATACGAAAAAGTATAAAATACTGATGTCGGCGATACATAGCGTATACCGGCTTATCAGTTCTACTTTTGAACTAAACGAATTAATCACCCGTTTAACACGGCTGGTTTATCAAATTTTAGACGTCCAATACTGCTTAATTATACTATTAGACTCAACAAAAAAATATTCTCTCTTTAAATGCTCTGTGAAAGGACGAAAAAAAACAATAGTCAACAAAAAATGTTTCATCACTAACAGTATAGAAAGAAAAATTATTAAAAATATTTCCTTTATAAAAACAACGGAGATGATGGCACTGCCGTTAGTAAGTGACGATATAATAGGCCTGATTTTAGTTAAAAGAGATAAAAACAAACCTTCTTTTGAAGATTTTAACAGAGAATTGCTTAACACTATAAGCGAACAGGCGATAATCGGCATAAAGAATTTAGAGCTTTATGAAGAGCAGCAAAAAATTGTTTTAGGAAGTATTAAATCTCTGGTCTCACTGCTTGATACGCGTGTACCTCAAGAATATGCTCATTCGCCTTATTTTAGCCGGTTAGTAATAGCAATAGCGCATCAAATGCGGCTGGATGAAAAACAAATTGAGAGTTTAAAATATGCCAGTTTATTACATGACGCGGGGAAAATAGATATCCCCGCGGAGATACTTACAAAGACTACTAAATTAACTACAAAAGAATATAATATTATTAAAAAACATCCTCTAAAAGGCGCGCAAATTTTAAGGCCTCTTCAAATTTTAAAGCCCGCGATTCCAATAATAATGCATCATCATGAAAAATATGATGGCACAGGATATCCTTCCAGGCTCAAAAAAGGGCAGATTCCTTTAGGGGCAAGGATAATGGCAGTCGCTGACGCGTTTGAAGCGATGGTATATGGCAGGCCTTACAGAGAAAGAATGGATATTCATTCAGCATTAAAAGAAATAAAGAAAAAAAGCGGAAAACAATTTGACCCTAAAGTTGTAGAAGCTTTTTTAAAAATATCTAAAAATTTTAAACTAAAAATTTATTTACATAAACACTAAAAATTCACATGGAAAGAAACGAACGTTCTCAACTGGAATTATTTAATCCTCCAAAAAATAACACACAAACAAAGACCCAGGATAATTTTTCATTATTAGGGTATATCAGGAATTATGAAAAGATAATCCTGTTTATTATTTGTTTTATTATTACCGGCATTATATCTTTTAGTTTCGGAGTAGAAAAAGGCAGGGAATATGTTAACCCGACAGCTAAGCAAAGATATGATTTGGCAGTAGGGGAAGAAAAAACAACTAATATAATTTCAACACCTGAAATAATTCCTCAAAAGGTTAAAGAAAATATTGCCCCTGAAGAAGAAAAAACTAATAATAATTATACTATTCAAATCGCAAGTTTTAAAAACAAAGAAAGCGCGCAAAAAGAAGCGGAAACATTAAGAAAAAACGGTTTTACAACCTTGGTGCTTCCTAAAGGCAGTTATAATGTAGTCTGTGTGGGAAATTTTGAAAACAGGGAAAAAGCTGAAAATTTATTAACAAAAATAAGAAAAAAATACCATGATGGATTTATAAGGAGGTTATAAAAAATGTCAATACACCCATCTTTACGTACATCGGAAAAAGATAAAAAACAAAGGTCAGTACTGAAGCGCTCCGAAAGGCTAAAAGCCATGCTTGAAAAAAAGCAATGGAAAGAAGGCGATACTGTTTACGGCCTGCCAAAAATTAAAACAGTAAGAATAAAGATCAAAAAAGAAAAAACTAAAAAAGCAGAAGCAGCCGGAAGTGCCGCGGCGCCAACAGAAAAGAAAACAAAATAATATGACGCCACAAAGGGATATAATTTCCTATGATATCAAAAAAATTACCTTTAATATTAATTATTTTTATACTTTTACAGGTTTGTTTTGCGCAAGAATCCATAAAAATCCTCTTTTACGGGGTAATTAACAGCAATAATATAAACCTGCGTTCAGATTCAAATACCAGCTCACAAATTATTTGCAAAATCAACAAAAATACTCCGCTGGAAATAATACAGGAAAAATATGACTGGTATAAGATTAAACTGCCCAAAATAGTACCTCTATATGTCAGAAAAGATTTAATCACTCTTATTGACAAAGAAACCGCAAAGGCATCAAAGGATAATATTAATATCCGGTTAGAGCCCAATGAATCCTGTCCTATATTAGGGCAAATACGCAAAAATGAAATAATCACTATACTGGGTGATAGCAACGGATGGTATAAAATAGAACCTGTAGACAACAGTTTTGGATGGATACACAAAAAATTTGTTGATAGAATTGCTAAAGACAATGCGCCTATGACTGCACCTATTGTGCCTGCCAAGGATATTTGCAAAGAAGGCAGTATCATACTTGAAGGAACAATTCAGCCTTATGGGAAAGTTATCAACCGCATAGCTACTCATAAGTTAGTTACGAAAAATTTTAAAATATTTTTGTTAAAAGGTAATCCTTCTAATCTAAATACTCTAATCTACCATAATGTTCAAATTACCGGGGAAGAAATCATTCCTAAAAAAGAAAAATACCCGGTAATTGAAATAATCCGCATGGAGGTTATAGATTGATTGCAGATTTTATCGGCCTTCTGACAATTTTCCCTCTATTATTAATTTCAGTCAGTATACATGAATTTTCTCATGGATGGGTAGCTTATAAATTAGGAGACCCTACTGCAAAATACTCAGGCAGGCTTACACTCAACCCTTTGGCCCATATCGACCCTGTCGGGACAATAATCCTGCCTTTAATGCTTTTCTTTGCTTCACAAGGCAAGTTTGTTTTTGGAGCAGCTAAACCCATTCCTGTAAATTTCAATCTGTTAAGAAACCCCAAAAGAGATATTATCTGGGTAGGAGCAAGCGGGCCAGCGGCAAATTTTATTTTTGCTTTTATCCTAAGCTTGATTTTAAAGATTGCTCCGTTAAATGATTTTTTAAGTATCATTACCCTAAAACTTATTTTAATTAATGTTATTTTAGGAGTATTTAACCTTATTCCTATTCCTCCCTTGGATGGGTCAAGAATAGCTATTGGCTTAATGCCTAAGAATATCGCTTATCAATACAGTAAAATAGAGCCTTATGGATTTATAATTGTAATATTACTAATCTATCTGGGGATATTTAACCATATTATCTTTCCGGTCGTTAGAATAATACTACAGTGGTTAAAATAAACTATACTATGAAAATAATAACAGTTAATTTAAAAGAGCGTTCTTACAATATAGTAATTTGTAATAATATGCTTAAATCATTATGTGGATATATTCAACAGCTGAATATAGGAGAGTCTGCCTATATAATCACAAATAACACAATAAAAAATATCTATGGCAATATTTTAGATAAAATACTTAGCAGATCAAGATTTAACTTGAAATTTAAAACTATTCCTGATTCTGAAAAGAGTAAATCGCTCAAAATGGTTTTTTCTATTATTGAGGACTTAGCTGAATATTCTAAAAATAAACGGGTATTTATTATCGCCTTCGGCGGAGGAGTAATAGGAGATATTGCGGGTTTTACTGCTTCTATTTATAAGAGAGGCATACCTTATATCCAAATACCAACAACTTTGCTCGCGCAAATAGATTCAAGTATAGGGGGTAAAACAGCTGTAGACTTAAAACAAGGCAAAAATCTTGTTGGGGCCTTTTATCAGCCTGAACTTGTATATTCTGATATAAACTTTTTAAACAGCCTGAATTTAAAGCAGATAAAAAGCGGCTTATCAGAAGTAATAAAATACGCGCTCATAAAAGACCCGCTAATGTTTAAATACATAGAAAAAAATTATCCAGCTATTCTTGCTAAAAATAACAATGCCCTTGAATTTATTATTAGCAGGTCATGTAAAATAAAAGCAGGAATAGTCCAAAGAGATGAAAAAGAAAAAAAAGGCATCCGGACAATCCTGAATTTTGGGCATACGATTGGCCACGCTATAGAAACAGCAGGGGGGTATAAAAGATATAACCATGGCGAAGCAATAGCTATAGGTATGCTGGCGGCTTCTGAAATAAGTTTAATACTAGGATTAATAAATAATTCGCTTTTAAGAAGAATAGAGGAATTGATTCAAAAAACAGGCTTACCTGCCAAAATAAACAATCTCTCCATAGAAAAAATAATTGAAGCCCATTATCTTGATAAAAAATTTACCGGATCTGAAAATAAATTTGTTCTTATTGAAGGCGTTGGAAAAACCCGTATAGAAAAAAATATTCCGCTTAAGGTAATTAAAGAGGCTTTAAAAAGAAGAAGTTAGTATTATTTTTTCTTGTTATAACAGCTGTAAAGTTTATATTTTTTTGCGTCTTTTGTCTGTAATTCAACCCAATCTTCAGAAATCTGATAGACTATTTCGCCGTTGATTTTGTCTCCTTCTTTAACCACGGTATCATTTATTAATGCAAAATTATCTTTAGAATCAAAAGAAAAAGCAATCCCATTTAAAACCAATTTAGATTTAACATTATTAATTATTCCTGAATCTCTTCCTAGAATCTTTACCATGTTTAAATCTTTTTTCGGGTTAGGAGAAGATTGGACGCTTTTTAGATGATTTTGCTTCACAGAATAAACTATTTCTTGAGTACTTAAATTATTATTTTTATGTAAAAAAGGAACCCCTGACTTTACTATAAAGAAGCTTGAGATCAATATAACAGTATAAACCAAATATTTCTTATCTCTATGCGATAAAAAAGACTTTAAAATATTCTTAGTTTTGTTATTTTTATCTTCCTGTTTATCTGGAACAATAGAGTCGTCATTTTTTTTTGTTTTTTCCAATTTATCCAAAGCATCAAATATTATACTCACTTTTTCTCCAATAGGTTTTCCGTACAACTATTTAATTCCTGTGTACAATGATTAATGATATCTTCATTGATTGTATCTATTTCTTTAAAAAAACCTGTTAATAAAGCCCTATCGCAAATTATATTTATTAGGCGTGGATTGCCTTTTGATAAATCAAAAATCACCTGAAGAGCCTGATCAGTAAATTTTACATGCTGGTTACCTCCGGCGGTATGCAAACGATGATTTATATACTCTACTGTTTCATCCTTATTCAAAGATGTAATATGATACCTGATAGTAATCCTTTGTTGAAGCTGCCTGATAGAATAGAGCCCTAATTTATGGTTTAATTCCGGCTGGCCGACTAAAACGATCTGTATCAATTTGCTTTTTTGAGTTTCCAAGTTAGAAAGAAGCCGTATCTGTTCCAGCTGGCTGATAGTCAGATTCTGCGCCTCATCAATAATCAAAACAACATTATTACCCTGTTCAGACTGATTAAGCAATAATTTATTTAAGGCAGACATACAAGCAAATTTAGACCGAGTTGTTAAATCAATGCCGAAATCACGTACTATCGCTTCTAATAGCTGGCTGCCTAAAAAACAAGGGTGGAGCAAGAATGCTGTCTTTACATTATTTTTGTTTAATTCTTTTAAGAAAAACCTGCAAAGAATAGTCTTGCCTGTGCCTATCTCTCCAGTAATGGCAATAATACCTTTACGCTGAGTTACCCCGTAAAAAAGATGGGATAAAGCTTCTTTATGCTTCTGGCTGGAATAAAAAAATGAAGGGTCAGAAGTAACATTAAAAGGATCTTCTTTTAAGGAATAATATTCACAATACATAATTTACCTCTCAAAATAATATTATACCCAAAAAAAAGCTTTTGTAAAGTTTAAAAATAAAAAAAATAAAAAAAATAAAAAATCCCGTTGACATGCCTAATAAATTATGGTATAGTCGGATTTGCTTGAGGAAAAAGCCACGGTTTTCCTCCAAAATTGG
This sequence comes from Candidatus Omnitrophota bacterium, assembly GCA_043813255.1. Lineage (GTDB taxonomy): Bacteria > Omnitrophota > Gorgyraeia > Gygaellales > Profunditerraquicolaceae > JBDRLG01. The sequence goes on along the minus strand of JBDRLG010000107.1, from coordinate 14,486 downwards.
GGGGAATTATGTATAATAACTCAGATAAAAGACATTCTCCTCGTATAGATTTTAGACTACCTCTGCGCTGCCAAATACGGGGTAAATCAGAAATTAGCGGACTACTTACAAAAAATATCTGTATAGAAGGAATAAGTTTTAATAGTGACTCATTCATTGCGCCAAATACCTGTTTAAATCTGGAAATAGCTCTATTAAATAGAAGAATTAATACTACTGGGCAAGTTGTACGAGTGAATCATATCCCTCGCAGTGATAAATTTGATATGGGCATTAAGTTTGTCGAATTAAGTTCTGAACAAAAAAAACTACTCTCAGATTATATTAATATGCGCAGGCAAAGTTTATAAAAAAGGAAGGTAATATTATGGTAGATGAAACAACTACTAAAGAAGTTCAACAAGAAGAAAAACAAACTAATTGTTTAGCTTGCAATAAGCCTCTTAAAAAAATTAGCAGGTATTATCGCAACGGTAAATATTATTGCACTAAGAGATGCTGGAAAGATAAATTAAAAAAAGAAGAAACAAATGAAAAAAAATAAGAGCAAAGAAATTGATAGAAGAGTGGATCCGCGGATTTACCATGAATTGCCGCTATATATCGCGGCAAATGGTTACGATTTTAAAACTACAACTCAAAATATCAGCTGTAGCGGTGCCTATTGCCAGATAAAAAAATATATACCTCCTTTTACAAAACTGGCAATAAAAATGACATTGCCGATAAAGAAAAATAATAAGAAAGAAAAAATAGATATTAAATGTAAAGGCGTAATTGTCAGAAGTGATGACACTACAAAAAACGGTTTTAATATAGCAATATTCTTTAATGAAATTTCTGAGAACCAGAGAGAAAAAATAGCTCAATATATACACCAATACCTTCCTGAAAAAATCTGCTAATCTTAATATAAATTCAGAAAAATCATCCCGCCTCGGCGGGATTTTCTTAATGAGTAAAATAAAAAAATACCATTCCGTAAAATTAATTATTGGTTTTATTTTTAATAATGAAACTGCGCTTAGAAAGGCGAAAAGTTATTTAAAAAAGTACTTCGGCCAAATAGATTTCGAAAGCATAGTTTTACCATTTATACACAGCGATTATTACGACAAGGAATTTGGTAAAAATCTTAAAAGGCAATTCATCAGTTTTCAAAAATTAATTAACGCGGAAAGGCTTGCGGATATAAAAATAATCAGCAATAAAATTGAGGAAAAACTAGCTATCAATCATCGCCTTCGCGAAATGGAGCTCACCCCCCTCCCAAGGCGGGGGGATTCCTTCTTGCGAAAACAAGAGGGGGGGGCGGTTTTTAATCCGCGGAGCATAAATATTGACCCCGGATACCTCGATATGGCTAAATTAATTTTAGCTACAACTAAAGATTTTGTTCACCGCATATACTTAAAAAAAGGTATTTTCTCTGAGGTAACTTTATTTTACCGCGATAAATCATTTTCTCCATGGGAATGGAGTTATCCCGATTATAAGACAAAAGAGTATTTAAGCATATTTAATCAAATAAGAACTATTTATGCTCAACAAACCAAAAATTTATACTAACAAGAATAAAATATACCCGTCTTTTCTAAACACCTATAATAGCGGTAAATTAGAGGATTTAATAAAAAAATCATTTAGTTTATCCAAATCCTGCAGTATATGCCCCCGCAGGTGCAAAATAAACCGCCAAAAAGATAAAACCGGATTTTGTAAAATAGACAGGAATGCTGTTATTTACAATTTTATGGCACATCATGGAGAAGAACCCCCAATATCAGGCACACAGGGATCAGGCACAATTTTTTTCTCCGGATGTAATATGAATTGTGTTTATTGCCAAAATTTTGGATTCAGCCAGACTAAAAATGGAAGAGAGGTTAATAGTGAAGAACTATCTAATTTTATGCTCCAGCTGCAGAATATAGGCTGCCATAATATAAATTTAGTTACTCCTACCCATGTATTACCGCAAATCTTATCTGCTTTAAACTTAGCCATTCCTAAAGGATTAAAAATCCCGCTAGTATATAATACCAGCGGCTATGAATTAAAAGAAACCATAGAATTATTAAACGGAATAATAGATATTTATTTAACCGATATGCGGTATGGAGATAATGCCAGCGCGGTAAAATATTCAAATGCCAACAATTATCCTAAGTACAACCAAGAAGCAGTCAAAGAAATGTACCGGCAGGCCGGAACAGCCTGTTTTAACTCCAAAGGCATTATTAAAAAAGGCCTTATAATCCGGCATCTGATCATGCCTAACAATATATCTTCAACAGATAAAATAATGAAATTCATATCACAAGAAATAAGCAGAGACACATATATAAGCTTAATGAGCCAATATACTCCATTTTATAAGGCAAAGCAATTCCAGGAAATCTCACGGCATATAACCCAGAAAGAATATGAAGAAGCTCAAAACATAATGCAAAAATACGGGCTTAGTAACGGATGGATCCAGGAATCATTCGGATTAGAAGAATTTGCCGGTATAAATATTAAATCTATAAATGAAGAAAAAAAATAATATTTTCAGGTTATTAAGATTACTTTATTTGAAGCTCTTTAGAATTAATGACAGCCCTCAAAAGATAGCTCTTGGTTTAGCCGTTGGAATATTTTTAGGCATATTACCGGGAACCGGGCCTATAGCGGCTCTTTGCGCGGCTTTCATACTGCGTATAAACAGGGCCAGTGCCCTGATAGGAAGCCTCTTAGTTAACACGTGGACAAATATTTTAACATTCTTATTGGCAATTAAAATAGGTTCTGTTATAATGGGATTAGATTGGCAGAAAGTTTATACAGAATCCCTATCCATATTTAAAAATTTCCATCTTGCAAATTTGTTTAAACTACCAATCTTGAAAATTTTATACCCTGTTTTAATTGGTTATTTTGTAATCAGTGCTATTGCGGGTTTTATTGCGTATTTGACAGCACTTGTTATAGTTAAACGAATACGTTTAAAAAAAATAAGTAATGGAAAATTTAAACTTAATAATAAAAAAAATCAAGGCTGCTAGAGATATACTTATTTCCGGGCACATTAACCCAGACGGTGATTCTATCGGCTCTTTGCTTTCTTTAGGTTTAGGCTTAAAAAGCCTAAACAAGCGTGTTTATATGTTAAGCCAGGATGAGATACCTAAAAGATATTCTCTTTTGCCGGGAGCAAAATCTATAATAAAAAATTTTACTAAGCCTGTAGACTTAGCAATATCCGTAGATTGTAGCAATAAAGAGATATTGGGAAAAAGCTATGATGTATTTACTAAAGCAAAAGATATTCTGGAAATTGACCACCACGAATTCCGCAGGCCTTTTGGAAACCTGGAATTTATAGATAGTAAAGCAAGCGCGGTAGGAGAGTTAATTTATATTCTTCTAAAAAATTTAAAAATACCCATAAGTAAAAATATAGGCCATAATTTATTAACCTCTATAATTGTTGAAACAGATTCATTTAGATTACCAAATGTCAGGCCTTTTACTTTTGAAGTTTGCACTAATTTAATTAAAAAAAATATTAACTTTTATAAGTTAGTCGAAATGGTATTCTGGTCAAAATCAAAAGAATCTGTTCTGCTCACAGGTATTTGCCTTGCGAGGTGTAAATTCATAAAAAATAACCGTATTGTATGGTCTATTATACGAAAAGAAGATTTTAATAAAATAAAAGGCAAAGACGAAGATGTAGACCCTGTCGCGGATGAAATGAGGTCTATTCATGAAGTAGAAATAGCAATATTATTTAGAGAAAAACAAAAAGACGAAATTAGAGTCAGCCTTAGGTCTAAAGGAAAAATTAATGTTGCCCGTATAGCTGAAAGTTATAACGGCGGCGGGCATTTTGATGTCGCAGGCTGCAGTATCCCTAATGACCCAAAGTCAATAAGAAGACTTTTAAAAAAAGCCGAAGAACTTTTGTCCAATTAACTATTTTATTATTAAGAGGTAAAAATATGAAGAAAAAAATACTAATTTTGTTATGCCTATGGCTGCTAATAGGCGGATGTGCTACTGTTAGTAATTCAAACCCTAATCAAAAAGATAGCACAGGAGAAAAAATATTTCCTCTTCAGGAGATATTGGATCAAAAAGATATAGAAATTCAAAACCTGAATAATATCATAAAAGAGAAAGACGCTAAAATCGAAGAATTAAAACACAAATTAAGCACTTTTGGTGTATTTGAATAGGAGAAAAAATGTATAAAATTGTTCTTCTACGGCATGGAGAAAGCATATGGAATAAAGAAAATAGATTTACCGGCTGGACAGATGTAGATCTTTCTGAAAAAGGTATTCAAGAAGCCAATAAAGCAGGAGAACTATTAAAAGAATCCGGCTTTAATTTTGAGATAGCATTTACTTCCGTATTAAAAAGGGCAATACGCACACTTTGGATAACTTTAGATAGAATGGACTTAATGTGGATACCTATTTTAAACTCATGGCGGCTAAATGAGCGTCATTATGGGGCGCTTCAAGGATTAAATAAATCAGAAATGGCGGAAAAATACGGAGAAGAACAAGTTCTTATCTGGAGAAGAAGCTATGATATCCAGCCTCCACAACTTACTAAAGATGACCAACGTTACCCGGGAAGTGACCCAAGGTATAAAAATTTGGATGAAAAAGATATTCCTTTAACTGAATGCCTAAAAGACACTGTAGCAAGATTTTTGCCTTACTGGCACGAAACTATAGCCCCGGTTATCAAATCAGGAAAAAAGACAATTATAGCCGCTCATGGTAACAGCCTGCGGGCCTTAGTAAAATATTTGGATAATGTATCTGAAGAAAATATAGTAAAATTGAATATACCCACAGGTATACCGCTGGTTTATGAACTGGATAAAGATTTAAAACCTATAAAAAATTATTACTTAGGAGATGCCGAAGAAGTAGCCAAAGCAATGGCCTCTGTCGCAAACCAAGGCAAAAAGAAATAACCCAAAAAATGAGTACTTTAAGAAAAATTCTTATATTATTATTACTTTTTTTAACATTACATTTTATAATTTTAGCTAAAGTTAACCTTGATAAAATTTTAAACCCGAATGCCCAGCAACAATCCTCTGGTAAAAAAATCGTTAAAACACACCTGCTTAAAAATGATGGGATAGGAGAGAAGCTGGTTTATGATGTGAAACTGGGGAAAATACGCCTTGGAAAAGCTCAATATACGCATAATAAAAGCATAGAAATTGATGGGAAGTTATTAAATGTCATGACATTTGTAACTAAAGTCGCCAATTTTAACGACACCGAAACCATCTATACTGATCCTGAAACTTTTTTACCCGTTAAAATCGAAAGAGATATTGTAAACTGGTTTTCTAAAGAAAAAATCATAGAAAACTATGACCAAAAGAAATGCGTTCTTACAATAGAAAAAACTGTCGGTTCAAAAAAAGAAAGATTAGTTATAAAAAAAGATACTCCTATACATAATGCGATATTATTACCTCAATATGTCCGGCGCGTAGCTAAATTAGATACAGGCAGAATATTGGTTGCTAACCTGCCTAAAGGCCGGTATGAAATAAGACTTGTCTCTATTGAAGAGGTCACTGTTCCTGCCGGCACATTTAAAGCATATCACTTTAAAACTACCCCTGAACAGATTGAAATCTGGATAAGCGCAGATGAACGCCGTATTCCGGTAAAAATAAAGAACTGCGATAAAATCGGATATTCACTGGTCTTAAAAGAGTATACTTTCTAAATCTCCAATCTCCGCCCATTACAATAACTCATAGTAAATCAAAGAGTTAAATCAATACTTCCCATATAAGCAAGTTAACATAAGATACATTATAGGAAGTTGATATATACAAAATATCGGCCATTAAACTATCTTTCCCAATGCTTTTATTGCCCCTATTGCGGAATGTCATTCTGCGGCTCGCCTCGCGGCGAAGCCGAGGGCTTGACCGCAGAATCCATAAACATTTTATCGACGATGATAGATCCTGCGCTTTCGCGCAGGATGACAAAAATGGAGTTTTGCAACAGGCTCCTCAAGCAGATAGTAAATAAAAAGGGGCTTTTAAGAAAAAGCCCCTTTTTTACTATTATTTTCTATAAACCAAGCCTAAAATTCCGTAAATTCCTCTAAAACTAACGCAAACAATCTTCTCTCCAGCAGCATACTAATTCCGGGCAGCCTGCCTTAACCTTAACAGTATTAAAACATTGATTATTCCCTTCTTGGCACTGTATAGCTTTAATTAATTCTTTTTTAGAATATTTCCAGGTATCCTTAACTCCTGCATTTCTTGCTTTTTTCTCAACTTCTGAAAGCCTCATATTTCTCACCTCCATTTGTTTATTACCCTAAAACAGGATTTTACCCTTTGTATACTTTATCGCCTTTTCTGACTCTGGAATTAACTAAAAGGCCTATTTCCTTGCCCTTTTTTGCTGTTTTCACTACTACCCTATCTATCTGCATCGAATCCACAGCTTGGGCAAAATCAGTTGTGTGGCCTTTTATTTTAATAGAATCACCTAAAGACAATGCTGTTTTTAATAAAACTACTGCCGCCCTTACTTTTGGAAAATAATGCGTAATCTCCCCAATAAGGATATTTTTTTCTTTCTTTACCGCGCTTTTAACTCTTTTTTTTATAACAACAGCCTTTTTGCCGGCCTTTACAAGCTTCTTTTTTACAGGCTTTTTTTTCTTAACCGGTAATTTTTTATTCTTATTTTTTTTGACGGGCATAATAAACCTCCCTTAATATCTTTCCCAATGCAAAATATCTTTTAACGGCTTTTTTTCTGGCGGTTCTGAATCTTTATCAGAATACCCCATCGCGATAAGATTTACCAGTTTAAATTCTTTAGGAACTTTCAACATAGCCTTAATTTCTTCACAATAAGGTTTCTTATCTCCAGCTACCCAACAACTGGCTAAACCTAAATCAGTAGCTGAGATTAAAATATTCTCCGCGGCAGCACAACCATCTTCTAAATAATACTTCGTATCACTGCAAAAAACCGCTATACAACAAGCGCATTCGGAAATAAACCTGCCATTTTCAGCTATTTGCCCTAACTTAGCAAGAACAGATTTTTCTGTAACTGCTACCAATTCCCAAGGCTGAACATTCCTCGCACTAGGAGCAAACCTTACAGATTCAGCAACTTTCTCTATAATATTTTTATCTATAGGCTTACTATTAAAAGACCGCGCGCTATGGCGCTTTCTAAGGCATTCTTGTGTCTGCATATACTTAACTCTATCCTAGTTTGAATCCACCTCAATTAAAGAATCTGTTTCTCCGTATGGATTTACTTCCTTTTTAGGATTACTAAAGTCATCCAGCCACGCCCCGTCAACAACAAAACGATACCTGTATTTACCTGATTCAAGATTCAAATTTTTTCTCCAGATTCCATTATCCGCAACCATACGGCTTTTCTCATCTACTTCCCAATTATTAAAATCTCCAACAAGATAAACATCTTTGGCATCAGGAGCAGCTACAGATAAAACAATTTCATTGGCCCTTTTCAATTTAGGCAAAGTCTCCCTTAAAATCTCCCCCATTTTATTTTTTAAAGATTCAAACTTTTGCATCTTCTGTTGGGGGGTATCCTGAATTTTTTCCTGTATGATAATTTCCCTGGAAAGGCTGAAATAATCTTTTGCGCCGCGGCAGTATTTATCATAATTAATAACATACGTACCCTCACTCTGCGCTTCTTTAAGTTTGACATTAACATGTATAATACTTCTAAATAATTTTTCTTTAAAAGTAACCCTTATGTAATCAAGAATTCTAAACGAATGCCTTAAGCGGGAATCAAAATTGGTTACCAATACATAATCCTTAATATAATGGTTAAGCCTGTCTTTTATAAGATTAATAATCTCTCCAATCTGTGTTAAACCTTCTAACGAAAACCTGCTTGCTTCAACAGGGATTATCAACTCCTGCGAAGCACGGATAGCATTTACTGTCAAGATACCCAGATTCGGCGGGCAGTCAATCAGGACATAATCATAATTATGCTTAAAACTGCTCAAAATATCCCACAGCCTTGACTCCCTGCCTATCTCCCCTGCTAATTCCTGCTCTAAAGTACTTAATATCATTCCGGAAGGAGCTATATCAAAGTTATCTGTTATCTGCCTGATGATATCTTCCAACCGCGCTTTTTTATTAGTCAATTTTGAGAGTACATTATACATGGTTAGATTAGCCTTTACATCTAATCCCAATGTAGCATGCGCCTGAGGATCTAAATCAATTAATAAAACTTTACGGTTATTGCTTGCCAAAGAAGCCGCTAAATTAATGGCAGTGGTTGTTTTACCGCAACCTCCCTTTTGGTTAGCAATAGAAATTATACGCATTATCCCTCCTCCTTTATTTAACAACTCTTATATTATCTATAAGTATAATATCCCTTTTATTCTGAGTATTCCATTCCTCAACAATAAACGCGAGGCTGGACATCTCTGACCAATCGCTGATATCTTTAAAATCGCTAAAGGCCAATTCATATTCATGCCATTTATGCTGGACATCTTTTAAATATATGCTGGACTTTTCATTAAAAATATTAATGAATTCTATTTTTAAATGCATATTGTCTTTATAGTTAGTTTTTTTTATCGAGAAAACTAATGAATTGTAGCGGGTTAAATTAAGCTTATTTAAATCTATAAAGTAGATTTCTTTTTTGGCTGGGTCAAAATTAAAATTTATCTTTACAATATCAGGAAATAATACCAAGGCCACTTTAGACAATCCGGGCTTTCTGCTTCGTATTACATTTGTAAAAGAAAAAAAACTGAGGATGGTTATCACTGCAAGGCTTGCAAAAAATAGATTCCTGAACTTATGGCTGTCTTTAGTTTTTTTCTTTTTCTTTAAAGAAGCATCTAAATAAATTTTTGCCAAATGTTCATAAATATCTTTCTTATCCATTATAAGTGTTTATATCACAAAAGATTTTGACTGTCAATTAATTTTAAGATTTGAAGATTTAAAGACTAAAAATCCGGCATCCGGGCGCCTAATATGCTGTAAAAATTAGCAAGATGCATACGGAATAATCTGTCAAAATCTCCCAAAGTATCATCTCCATACCACCAAAACCAATCACTGCCTTCAAGAATAAGCATTTGTTTCCAAGCTAAAACAAGCCGGTCATCTTTTAATTTCGCTTCATTTAGTGCCCGGCGCGCTTTAATTAACTGTTCCCAAGCTTTATTCTTCTGAGGGCTTCCTATCCATTTATTAAATTCTCCATAAATCCATGAGCCGGCGGATAACTGTTTAATTTCATCTTTCGCGGGATGTGTTTTTAAATATTCATTAACTGTTGTAGTCTTTATAAATTCAGATTCAGACAATCTTTTATAAAGCAATCCCAGAAAATCCTTGCCGTCATTAGAATAATACTCCCACGCGTTTTCTCCATCCATAGCTATGGTAACCAACAGATCTCTATTCTTAAAATCAGTATAAATATTTTTCAGTTGTTTCATAAAGTCATTAACTGCGTCTTGCGCGTTCCAGCGGTGATAAACAAAACCTATTAAATCAGACAACATTCTGTCGCGAAAAATAATATTCAGGCTCCCCTCTTCTGTCTTTATTATATATGGTTTATATAAAAACTGGGCGCTCCTCTTTTTAGTTTTAAGTGATTTAAATAAAATAGCTTCATCAGTAATTATCCACTTAATCCCTGCCCTTTCTATGAAAGGCAATATTTGCCGGCTTACCGCCGCCTCTGACGGCCACATCCCTGACGGTATAAATCCAAAAACAGATTTAAAAAATTTTATCGCTTGTTCAATCTGAATTCCGGCATCCTCTGGATAACTAAAATTTATTTGCGGCAGAATAGTTTTTGAATTCGCTTCTTTGGCAATTTCCGTGTTACAAAGCAAAGGCAAAATCGGATGATAATAAGGGCTAAGAGTTATTTCAATCTGGCCTTTATTACTAAACTCTTTATATGCCGGTATAATATTATTAATGATTTCCAGCTGTTTTTCTAAAACAATTATCTTTTCCCGCTCAGTAAAAAATCTTGCTTTTGAAACAATTTTTTTTAAGTCCTTTATGTTATCCCTAAAATAAGAATCGATCCAGGAAAGATTAAACCATACTTGCAGGTCTAAATAATCCTGCGTATTTAATTCTCTGTTGTTTTCTCTTTTTAAAAAAAGCTCATAATAACGCGGATGAACCGCGATACATTTTTCTGTATTAATGCTGAAAAAATTAGCTAAAATAAATTGTTTCTCCTGAACAGTCAATTCCGAGGCTGGACAATAAGATAATTCAAGGTATCTATCTTTTACTTTCTTTGAGGCATAATCCTGTATCTGCTCTATCAATGACGGGACAAGGTTAAACGTCTGCCGTATATCCGGATAATTTTCCAAGATGCGAACCATATCCAGATAATCTTTAACCCCATGCAGCCGCACCCATGGCAGATCTGTTTGCTGAGTCAACAGATTCTTATAATAAGGCTGATGCATATGAAATATAAATGCCAAGTATAACATTATTTAAAAAAATACCCCTGAGAGATTACTCCCTCAGGGGTATTTGGTATTACATGCTTTATTATTAGAATATTACTTTCATTGAACCAATAACTTCAGTTGCTGTACGATCATTAGCGTTAGAAAAAGAACCACCCGGCCATAAAATACCACTCAACAATGAGAATTGAACATCTTCAGTATAATCATATACTGCTTTAAGATCCAACTCTGTCCCGGCATATTTTCTTGGTTTCATTACTAATGTATTATTTCTGCGGCTAGTAACTACATCATTTGAATTAAATTTCTTATCCCACCAAAAACCGTATCCAGAAGCCATTAATGTAATATCTTCTGTTGCCTTCATAGAACTTGACATAACAGCTACGTGGATATTGCTCTGATCGAATAACGCATTAGCGATATCACCATATTTCTGATCTTCATACATAGGGTCCCATGCTCTACAATGCTTTGTATCATCTTCTTTCTGGCCGGTAAAATAAGCGTACCCAGCCGCTAATGAAGGAGTATACTTCACATCTTGAAACAAATATTCAGCACCTGTTTCTACTGCCCAAGCGTTGCGTGACGCATTAATCGCAGAAGCAACATTTACTCTTTTACCCATCTGATAAGCGCCTTCTAATTGAAAGGTCAAATTATCAATAGGCATAGTAGCAATACGAGCACCAAGAACATCTACTCTATCCGGTTTATTATTAGGAACAAAGGCTGTATTGTTTCTGCCAATATATTTACCAAAATAATAACCTTCAATTGTTGTCTTGTCATCTAACGCGTAATTCGCATTGATACCATAAAGCGTGGTATCATCATGGCCGGTAAGAGTCCCTTCACTTACTTGAGAATAAATAGCATCAATTCTCAAAGGATCATAATCCAAAGTTGCGCGTATCGCGTCAAATGCTTTACGGGCAGATAAATCAGGGTCTCTTGTAGCACCACCAAAAGCGCTGGCTGTAGTTGCTTGGTTATTTGTATCAGGATCACCAATAATCATAGCATTACCAAAACGAAGATCCTGACGTCCTACAGTAACAGTCAAAGGTGAATACAAAAATTCTTTCACTGTTACAAACGCTAAATCAATTGAAACTTCAGTACTAGTTATATTATCTGTTCCATTTCTAGCAGGTAATTCTGTTTCATTTCCCCAATATCTTTCATTAAGTAACCTGACTGTTGCTGAAATATTATCTGTCAGATCCGCGTCAACTCTTACACGCGCGATAGAAGCAAAAGCCTGATCTTTTCCAGCATCTGTGAGAGCTAAATCACGCATCTGATACCATGCATTAATATCACCACTTACTCGAACATTCTGAACTTCCGCATAAGCAGAACAGGTCAAGCCTGCGGCTAATACAAAAGCCAGAGCCATTATTAAACGTTTACCCATTTGAAAACCTCCTTTAAAAAATTAATTATGAAGAAATATATTTAACTAGGTATTTATTTCCCTAGAGAATTACTATCTATTTTATATCATTGGATTTTTCATGACTTCAGGCTTAATTTTATTTCCACCTCCTCTCTGCCTTAATTTAAAGCCATAACCAATGGTATAAGCTATTTTATTAACTTTTAACATATAAACATTTGCGTGTCAAGCATTTTTTATCTTAATATTATTCAAATCTTTCCATTGATCCCCTAAATCAACAACATAAACAACAAGTTTTCTTTTATGAATCGTATAGATTACGCGGTAATTACCTATATATAACGAATAATCACCTGCAAGCCTGCCTTTTAGATGCTTATCCTGATAAGGATTTGTCTTTAAAGTTTCTATAGCAGTAATAAAACGAAAAAACAATTTTTCGTCTGTTTTATACACCTTCTCTAACTCTTCGGCCGCGGAAGCTGTAAGTTCTATTTCACGCATTTGGTTTTTCAATTTTGCGAAGCAGATTTTTTAAATAAATAATTTTATCACCCTTAATCTCGCGTTTTGCCTCTTTAATCTTTTTTACAAGCTTCCTATCAGAAAGTATCCCTACTGTCTCTAAAAGGCCCTCATAGTCATCAAGGCTTATCATCACCGCTACAGGCTTATCTCTTTTCATAACAATATAGCGGTCTAACTTAGTATCAATATTTTCAATAACGCTTGGCAATTGCGGACGTAATTTCTTTAAATTAATTATATTAACCATATCTCATCCTCTTGGAGATAAGTATACACTTTTGAGTATACTTTGTCAAGGGATAAAATCAGTAGTTTCTCAAGTTTATGGCAATAGTTAAATAAATTTAAAGGCAAATTTTGCTCTTTGATATACACATGGTAGTCTATTTGAAAAACGATAGTGTCAAAAGTTCGGTTCATTCGTGATTAATGTGAAGTAATTATTTCAACTAATTGATAAATAACAAGATACCACAAAATAGTTTTTGCATTAAAAATTTAGTAATTGGTAGCCGCTCCGTAAGCGGAGCGTTTTATTACGCCCCGCCAAAGGCGAGGCGACTACCACATATATAATAAGTTGCTAATTAGACATTTTTTGCAATGAAGGACTCCACGAAATCACGGGTATTTATCACAATAATGAGACTGTTGCGAAATACCTCAAATTTGTCATTCTGTCCCGACGTAACGTCGGGGCAGAATCTATAAACATTTTAGGTCCTGCGCTTTTCCACCATAGGCGGATCCGCCTTCGGAGGACGCGCAGGATGACAAAAATGGAGCTTTGCAACAGACTCACTTTTAATTCTCCGTTTGTATTATTATAGACTCCGATATCTGTCTCATCCGGCGGACGGTTAGTATTGTTAATTATAATTTTGGCATTCTGCGATACTATGTCTATTCCGTCTGAGGCGCTTACCCGGATGTCATAGTCACCTTGGTCTTCATATCCTGTGAGCCATTTACCCAGGGTATCAAAAGGTGCGGAATAATAATTTGTAAAAATAATATCGGGCGAATTTATCCATAAAATAAAATCCTGAATCTATCATCAACTTATCTAAATTTTTAAATTCATTATAAAATTCATTTTCCTCCAAATGGAGAGTTCCTCCTGAAAAAGCGCCGCTAAAAATCATGCTCCCATTTTTTCTCAAAATACCATTTATTTGTTTTAACAACTCCGGCAGTTCCCGCACATGTTCAAAAACATCAAAACTTACGACACAATCATAATTTTTCCCTACTTCCGTTAAAGTTTTAATTATCTTAACCTCTAAATTTCTTCGCTTAAACCTCCATTTCGCGAATTCAGAAGATGTTTTGCTTATTTCACAGTATGTAACATCTAAATTATTTTTAGCTAACTCAATACAAAGATCTCCTGTGCCGCCTCCGAAATCTAATATTCTTTTATACCCGTTACGCTTTAGATAAGGTAAAATTATCTTTAGCAAATTTCCCGGGCGATTACGCTGGGCATTCCATAAAGGGAGTTCATATAAATAAAAATCAGCTTCTCTATAAAAATCCCGCACTTTTTCTGTGGAGATATTTTCCTGATTCGTGAATATATGAAACCCTCCTTCACTTTGAAGCCCCAGGCTAAATTTCTTTTTTACTGTATCTATGGGCTCTTTCGTATATTCGCCTATTTCAGCGGCAACTAAATTGTATAAATTGTCTTTCTTGGCTTCTTTAGTACTAATATGTTTTAAATATTTATTTTTCCAGGATTTAAAAGGTTTAAATATTCTGTACTTTATATAATTTGAATTCATTTTCCCTAGCTTTTATATATAAAACTATTTTCTTGTTTAACAAATAATTCTTTATAATCCAATTGCTTCTATGAAGTGAACCCTTATGTCTATAATCTTAGGTTAGACTAAATTGACAGAGTTTGGGTTTTTGTTCTTTCTCAAAAAGCTTGGCTTCAAATTCGTCTGGCGGTAAGTATCCAAGCGAAGAATGCAGCCGTTTTTGATTATAC
>JBDRLG010000106.1:0-4235 GCA_043813255.1 Candidatus Omnitrophota bacterium | reverse complement strand
TACCTCAAATTTGTCATTCTGCGGCTCGCCTCGCGGCGAAGCCGAGGGCTTGACCGCAGAATCTATAAAAATTTTATCGTCGATAATAGATCCTGCGCTTTCGCGCAGGATGACAGAAATAGAGTTTTGCAACAGTCTCCTAACCGGTTACAATATTTTTTGCTGAAATAAAAAGGCGGCCCTATTTTTTAAAAAATAGGGCCGCCCCATGGCTATCATTTTTAAATTAATGCCCGGTTTAAACTGCCAGCCGCTCCACAGCTTTTACGGCTAATTCAACAACCGCGTTCAGATCTTCAATATTAAAAACTCCCGTGGGAGAATGTATATAGCGGGTAGGGATGCTTAATACGCCGGTTTGCACGCCTTCTCTATTCATATATATAATCGCTCCGTCAGTCATTCCGCCTTCTATAACATCTATCTGGTACTTAATATTATTTTCTTTGGCAGTATCTATCAAAAGTTTTTTCATCTTTTCGCTTACTATCAGGCCTCTTCCTGAGGCTTCAATAACAGTGATTGACGCGCCTGCTCCTAATTTTAAACAGGATTCACGCTCGCTTATCTGAGGCGTGTCTCCGGAGGTATTTGTGTCTATTGCCAAAGCGAAATCCGGGTTTATTTTAAATGACGAAGTGCGCGCGCCTTTTAATCCAACTTCTTCCTGCACAGTGGCAACCGCGTAAACCTCAGCCTGCGCGTTTAATTTTTCCATTATTTTAATCAGCGCGTAACAGCCGATCCTATCATCTATTGCTTTACCGTAATAAAAGTTACCGTTTAAAACACCAGCATTAGGCTCAAATATTACCATATCGCCTACTTGTATTTTATCCTGCGCTTCTTCTTTACTTTTACAGCCAATATCTATAAACATATCTTCATGTTTTAACGGTTTTTTTCTCTCTTCCTCCTTCTGTAAATGAGGAGGCTTTGCTCCTATTATCCCAATGCAGTCCCCTTTAGCGGATTTTATTATCACTCTCTGGCCGGTAAGCACCCTGTCATCTATACCGCCGACTTTTATAAAATACAAATACCCTTCTTTGGTAATATGCTTTACCATAAGCCCGATTTCATCCATGTGCGCGGCAAGCATAATTTTCTTTTTACCCTGCCCTTTTCTTGCTATGACATTGCCAAAATTATCAATCTGAACATCATCACAGGATTTTTTTAATTCCTCCCGCATAATATTGGCAATCTCCTGCTCATAGCCTGAAATTCCTGAAGCTTCAATTATTTTCTTTAATAATAAATCCATTTATCCCTCCATTATTTTTTCTTCATTCTACCCCAAATAAAAACCCTCTGCAATATAAAATTATTGCAGAGGGTTAACTAAAAAGTTTTTACTATCTGGTAAATACTTTCTCCCCTACTCTCAGCTGTGAAATAATGTTTTTACCGGCTTTAGCTGTGCAGGTTAAACCAGATGTCACTCCGGAAACTTTTAATACAGCTTTTACTTTTTTCTGCGCTACCAAAGTGCCTGTTTTGGGATCCCTGATTGTACGCTGTTCTTTCCAAATAACCAAGCTATCACCGGGTTTAATACCATAGGCTGAGCCGAGATTAACTATTACTTCGTTTTCGGAGATAATCTGTAAAATCTCTCCTGCAATAACGAATTGGCTGCGTAACACCCCTTTAAATTTATCTACTGCTTTACCAATTGCCGTTGATACTAACGAAGAATACTCTCTATTTAAACTTGCGTAATCTTTAAATAAGCGTAGTAATTGGCCTTTAAACGACTGGCGGTTACGAAGAGCCCTTCTATATGAAGATTCGTCATCAAAGTCTTCATAATAAGTATGCTTCATAGAATATCCTCTTTGACTGCCGGAATAAATAATCATACTACTGTTCACATCTACTATTTTAAGAAACACCTCTGCCTGCACAGAAGTCTCTTCCCATATCTGGCCTTTGAATTTATATACTTTACCGCTAAATTTATCTTCAAATTTATCTTCAGTATGTTTTAATTCAGGCTCAGGCACAGAAACAACAACATTCCCTAAAACCGCGTAATCCGCTCCTAACATTTTGCCTAATTCTTTGGTTTTTGCGGTTTGCGCTTCTGTATTAAAATCTCTTTCTGTTACAATTCTCTGAATACGCCCGCGTTCCACAACATTAAACTGCCCTGAAAATAAACCCTCCACGTCTGAGGCAGCAACTAAACGTATGCCTTTGACTGATGAACCATTTTCGGAAAAACCAAGCACTGCCACTGTTTTCTTATACGGCCTTGCCGCGTTTAACTCTTCGCGCGTCGGCAGGACAAAAGGAGCGCTGGCGCACCCTGTTAAAAAAATAGAAGATAAAATTGTAAATAGGATAATAATCCCATATCTGCTGTTGGAAAATTTCATAATGTCTCCTTTTCGAAATGAGCGTATTGTCAAAAGTTTTTAGTTAATTTTTTTATATCTATAATAATTACAGTAAGTTTTGTTAAATAAGCTTGCCTCCCCCTTAAAGAGTGTCATTGCGAGCCCCTTTTGGGGTGAAGCAATCTTTTAACAACTTTATATCCTATCAGACAAATCTTCCCATACGGGAAAATATTTTTCCTAAAGTACAGTTACCCCTATCATAAACCCTACTTATTCGTATCCGTGTGAAATTTACCTTTTTTACGCCAATCCTGAAAGCGGCCTTTTCTGCCTTCTTTATACTTACCAACCATCTGTTGAAACTGAGCATACTGCTCCGGAGTCAAGATTTGCTTTACCGCGAGAATACCGTCTATTCTGTATTCAAGTGACTGCGCCTGCAGAGTTTTTATTTCATTTACAATCGGCTCAACTGAAGCCTTATCAGCGGAAGGCTCTCTTAAAGCCTGCTGTAACTGCTCCTGTTTCTCCTTCATTGCCGCGCGCAGTTCTTTCATCTTCTCCCGCTGTATCTTACGGTTTCCCTCAAGGCTTTTCTGCTGTTCCGGAGTCAAATTCAGTTTTTCAAAAATCCGGCCCTTTCTGTCACCGCCTTGATGGTTATCTTTGCATTTCTGTGGAGCGTATGCCGTGCCCGCGGCCATTGCAACTACTGCTAACAGTATCAGTAATTTCTTTATCTTATTCATTTTGAATTCCCCCTTTCACTAACTTAGACACTCAAAGCTGAAAAGAAGTTCCTTTGCTACAAAAAATATTGTTCTATGTTCGTCCCTAAATCATAAATATTATCTGAAGCATCTCCATTAAAACCGTAATCAGCCGCAATTTCTTCATTATTAAAATTAATAACACCCTGCTGTTTATGAATAGATATTCCGGTAATAACTACAACAAAAATTATCACCGCGAAAGCGCTGGCTAAAGCGAATACCGGCCGCGGAGTAAAAATTAATTCTTTTAAGCGCTGAAATATTCCGACTGTGGCAAAAGGCTCTGGGTTTAAATTTTCGGCAAGTATGGTTTCACGTATATTATGCCACACTCTTTCAGGAACTTCCTGCTGTCCAATATTTTTAAACAGCACGCGTTGTGCCTGCAATTCTTGTTCTAACTTACGGCAGCGCGGACAAATTTCCAGATGCTGTTTAATATCCTCTTTTTGACGAGGATTAAGCCTGCCATCCAAATAATTAGTTTTAAGTAATTCCTGTATTTTATCGCATCTCATCTTTTAACAACCCCTTTCCCGCTTTTTCCAACAAAGCCTCACGCGCCCGTTTAAGCCGGGAACGCACAGTATTAACCGGAATCTTTAAAGCCGCGGCAATCTCTTCGTAACTTAAACCCTCTATTTCCCTCAATATAAGGCATGCCTTATGTTCCGGACTTAACGCGTCTAACAATATATTAAGCCTTTGCTCATTTTCGCTCTGTATAGCATTTTTCTCAGTTGAGCTGCTCCCCGGAAGCGATTCCACAATACCGTCATAATCCACCCTATCTTTCACATCTCTCTGAGACTTATTATACTGATTAATCGCTGTATTTACCGTAATCCGATATAACCATGTCTTAAACGCAGAGCGAAAATCAAAATCCTTTAATTTATGGTATATCTTCATAAAAACATCCTGTGTGACTTCTTCAGCTTCCGCGCTGTTACGGGTAATCTTTAAAGCCACATTATAAACAAAACTGCTGGCTGCCTTATACACTTCTTCAAAAGCAGCTATATCACCTTCAGAAGCCTTTTCTAATACCTCTATAGCTATATTAATCATCTCTCACTATATTAGACAAAATTTAACAATAAAAAGTTCCATT
>JBDRLG010000105.1:0-4219 GCA_043813255.1 Candidatus Omnitrophota bacterium | reverse complement strand
CATTGCTGTCATCCTGCGCGAAAGCGCAGGATCTATTATCGTCGATAAACCATTTATAGATTCTGCGGTCAAGCCCTCGGCTTCGCCGCGAGGCGAGCCGCAGAATGACAAATTTAAGGCATTTCGCAACAGGCTCATTATAGAGATATTAAATACTACAGTAAATATGCTGATTCCCCTTTTTATTGACTTTTTTCCACTAGCAATGGCTAAAAAATTATTCTTTAATATTTATAGTAATAATATTAGACACTATGTTACCAGATAAACTCGTAACAGAATATTTTTTACTATCGCATTTAGGAGGATTAGTAACTGTAACACAAATACTATATGTACCGGGTATTAGTTGTTCGCCGGTATATTGCAAAGCACTATCGCAATCAAACCATGTAAGATTTTTAAAAATATTATACTGGGAATTCCCAGCGGAAATAACCATATAATCGCTAAAAGAGCTGCGTTCTTTTTTTATTACCTGAGGCTTTATTTTTTTTCCATTGGAATCTGTAATTATTATCTGGCTTACGCCCCAATAATCAGGATTAAAAATTTTGGCCTTCTTCTCTCCAGTGTTTTTAACCTCCAATTCAATATCTATTCTTTCAAATTGTTTATAAACCTGCTCATCTGTCTTAATAATTACTTCTAACGGTTTCTGATTATACAATTGTTTTATCTGGGCAAAAATATCTTCATTTGATGATAGCATTAAGAAAAAAAACAGGCCTACTCCTAATATAAGTTTTTTCATTCTTTCCCTATTTGTTTCAGTACAAACTAATTCGGAAGAATTCTACCAGAATCTAAAGAAATATAATATTTTCTTTTATCAATCGTGGTGATTTCTAAAAGAGGAGGCATTCTCGCACGGTAAACAAACTGACATCCTAATGAATCCTGATCAAACCAAAGCTTGCCATTATTATCTGTTTTAAGGTTTGCCGGGGAGATGTTAAAACTGCTACTATACAATAAAGCAATTTTACTGCCTAAACGGTATATCTTTACCATTGGTTTCTTCTTATTATAATATTTGCTTACATATACAAAAGTACTGCCGTCATTAGCAAGCATACCAGAAGGATATCCATCATAATCATAATTACACTGCCAAAACCATTGATTATTACCATCTGCTATTTTTGAAACAATTAATGTATATGCTTTTTTATACGCGGGTACAGCTTGTTGATTACTTAACGCTTTTATCCGCGCGACATACTTTCCATCAGGAGAATTAACCTCAAAATCAACCCAAGATGCAGCAGTATTTTCCGATATAGTAAGCTGAGAAAACAAGCCTTGCTGAAGTTCGTTTGCTAAAACTAAACATGGAAAAACAAAAACCATCATAATTACTGCCATTGTTTTCATGCCCATTATTTTTCTCCTTTTATTTCTTCGTCTTCAATCCGCCAGGCAGGCTCAACTATGCATAAAAAAATCAGATCTTTTTTCCCTGTATTTTTAATATATTGAGTTGAATCCGCGGGAATATAAACTGCGCATCCCGGGCTAACCGGCTGGGATTCTTCATTTATACACATTATACCGTTACCTTCAAGAATATAATAAACTTCTGTTGATTTAAGCTTATGCGGGCTAGTAATTCCTTCCGATTTTACTCTCGCATGAGCAAGGCTATAATGGAAATTAAATTTTCCTTTATCCGCGTGTAATAATTCTCTTAATAAGCAGCCATCTCCCGCTGTAAATTCATCGCTATCTTTTAAATTTTTTATTATCATATTAATTCCCCAAGAACACGAAAACTTCCCAATTAACCTTCTGCTAATCAGCAGAATATAACCACGCAAAACCACAGATCATTCATTATTTGCTTTAATATAAAACACTAATAACCAGATAAAGTAAATCAATAAACCTCCTGTTTCCAGCCAAAAAAACAATGGATTTATATCTTGTGATAATTGTTTAAAATCCGTAGAGATATTTATAAGACTTAAACCGATTATTCCCGCGGCACCTGCTAAAAGAATATACTTTATTGAATTCATCAAGCCATTTTTTACATTTATTGCGGCGCATAATAAAAACATTGCCCATCCAAAAGCCAGAAAAGAAATGATTCTATCCTGATAGGCATATGATGGGACATTGAAATATATAAAAAAGACAGGTATTTTTATACCTGCCATATGGGCTACGGAAACCAAGAAAAAATAAATTGAGCCGGTTATCAACGAACAATATAAATTTTTTTTTGGCATATTCATTTTCTAAATAGTTTTTTAACCCAGCCCGAATTGGAGACTGCAGCTATTTCTTATTAAGATAAATAAGATTTAAACCCTTAATAGCCACATCCGGATCTATTATACAATTTTTCTTGTAGTATTGTTTAATTAAACCCACATCGCCTCCAGTAATGATAATTTTTGTATTTTTACCAATCTTGGCCTTTATTTTTTCTGTTAAGCACTCACAAAGGCAGGAAAAGCCATAAACTATTCCACTCAACATACTGTTTTTTGTGTCACGGCCGATAAATTCACAGGGTTTATTTAATTTTACTCTTGGGAGAAGCGCTGTCTTATCACAAAGGGTTTCCAGAGATATTTTTAATCCCGGTAGAATCATTCCCCCTATATATTCTTTTCTTTTAGAAATCACGTCAAAGGTAACAGCCGTGCCAAAATCAATTACAATTAACGGACTGCCATAATTCATAATACTATAATAAGCATTAACCAGCCTGTCCTGCCCTACCTGTCCGGGCTTACTGTAAAGATTCTTAACAGGAACTTTTATATTATCCCCTAAGATATACGCCCTTTTAGCCAAGAGCTTTATTAATTCTTTTTCAACCACACCAGTAATCTCAGGCACGACGCTGCAGATTATCACATCTTTAATTTTATTCTGAATAAAAAATTTCTTTAAATACCTGCCTCGGTTATTATCATAAGTGGCGATTGAATTTTTCTTTAAAAGACGCTTATCCCTAAAAATCCCCAAACTAATATTAGTATTACCAATATCAATAGCAAGTAACATATCTTCTCCTATTTTAAAAATGTAATTAGAATTTTACCCTTGGCTTCGCGCTTTACATTTTACGCTTTACGCTATAACCAAAGTCTTTGATCTTATCTCTTATCTGAGCAGCCAGTTCAAACTGCAGGTTGCGGGCGGCAAGTTCCATCTGGTATTCTAACTCCGCGATATATTTTTTTAATTCAAATTCTTCCTTTTTTTGGCCTGTTAAATTAATAACCAATTCTTCAGCTTGCTCTAAATCTTCAATCCCTTCTTTAATTGCTTTCTGGATTGAACGCGGAGTTATTTTATTCTTTTTATTAAATTCAAGCTGAATCTTTCTTCTACGGTTACTTTCAGAAATGGCTTTTTTAATTGAGCCTGTCAGGGTATCCGCATACATTATAACTGTGCCATTGATATTGCGGGCAGCCCTTCCTGCTACCTGAATTAAACTGGTTGCGGAACGCAAAAACCCTTCTTTATCCGCGTCCAGTATCGCGACTAATGAAACCTCTGGCAAATCAAGCCCTTCTCTTAATAAATTAATACCTATTAAACAATCAAATTCTTTTTTGCGCAGGGCCCTAAGGATTTTCGAGCGCTCAATAGTATTTATCTCTGAATGTAAGTATTTTACTCTTAATTTCTTATCTTGTAAATAGGTAGTTAAATCTTCCGCCATCCTTTTGGTTAGAGTTGTAGCTAGAACCCGTTCATTATTCTTAGCCCGTTTTTTTATTTCTTTCTCTAAATCATGGACCTGCCTGTCAATCGGGCGGATTATAATTTCAGGGTCTACAAGGCCTGTAGGACGGATTATCTGCTCAATGACCTTTCCTTTGCTTTTATTTATTTCAAATTCATTAGGCGTGGCGGAAACAAAAACCGTTTGTTTTACCAATCCTTCAAATTCATTAAATTTCAAGGGGCGGTTATCAAGGCATGAAGGCAGGCGAAACCCATATTCAACTAAAACCTGCTTTCTCGCGCGATCGCCTTCATACATACCCCTTATCTGCGGGATAGTAACATGGGATTCATCTATTACTACCAAAAAATTTTCCGGAAAATAATCCAACAGGCAATATGGGCTTGAATCCGGCGGCCTGCCGGAAAGATGACGGGAATAATTTTCAATACCATGACAATAACCCATTTCCCTAAGCATCTCCATATCATAATGCGTGCGCGATTCAAGCCGCTGAGCTTCCAG
>JBDRLG010000104.1:0-9282 GCA_043813255.1 Candidatus Omnitrophota bacterium | reverse complement strand
ATTAATACCTGGGCGGGTTATGCCCATGCTTATATTGCTCAGGAAAAAGGGTATTTTGAAAAGAATGGCGCGCGGGTAGAGCTTGTATTTTTTAAGGATTACGCCTCAAGCAGGCAGTGTTATATTGACGGTGAGGCAGAGGGGGTTTTTGAAGTCTATGCTGACGCTATCCTGCAGAATTCTGAAGGCATACCCTCACGTGTGGTCTATGCCGTGGATTATTCGGTCAGTGCTGATGTGATTATTGGCAAGCCGGAATTAAATGATTTATCCGATTTAAGGGGAAAGAAAGTAGGTATTGAGGGCATAAACACTTTTTCGCATCTTTTTGTGCTTATGTCTCTTGAAAAGTCGGGCCTAAAAGAGCAGGAGATGCGTTTTGAAATCGTGCCCGCGTTGGATGTCCCGGAAGCGCTGGAAAAAGGCATAATTGAGGCGGGGCATACTTGGGAGCCGGCAAAGACAGAGGCTATAAAAAAGGGTTATAAAGTCCTGTCAGATGCCCAATATCTGCAGTGCTTAATTACTGATGTTTTGGTATTTAGTGATCAAGTTATAAAGCAAAGGCCGCAGGAGATAAAGGGGATAATTAAGGCGCTTTTTGAGGCAAGGGAATTTTTACGGAATAACCGGCAGGAAGCTGTCAGGATTATGGCAAAGTATGAGGGTATGAGCGAAGCTGAGATGGAAGAGGGGCTTGGAGGTGTAGAACTGCTGGATTTAAAAGGGAATATAAAGGCGATGCATAAAAGCGCGGACATTTCCTCTTTGTATGTTTCAGGAGAAATCATCGCTAATTTTTATCTGGCGCGCGGCCAGCTGCCGTATATGCCTGATTTGGATAAGATAATTGATTCGAAATTTATAAAAGAATAGTACTTCGTATATCGTATATCGTACTTCGTATATCGTACATCGTACTTCGTACATTGAGACGACGTACGGAATATAATATTTATATAATAAAATATGGAAAAGATAAAGAGTTTTAAAGAGTTGAGAATATGGCAAAAGGGAATAGAAATAGTAAAAGATGTTTATGCTCTGACTAAGGATTTTCCTCAAGAGGAACTATATGGCCTTACAACACAGATGCGGCGTGCGGCAGTTTCAATCCCTTCAAATATTGCTGAAGGGTTTAAACGGTATCATAACAAAGAATATAAGCAATTTTTACATATAGTGTTGGGTTCAACAGCAGAATTAGAAACGCAATTGATTATAGTAAACGAGCTTAATTTTATAGGAAAAGAGAGTTTGAATGGGGTTTTAGAAAAATTAGACCATGTTTCTAAGATGATATCGTCTCTTTTGAATAAATTAAAATAACGATGTACGAAGTACTAATGACGAAATACGATAAATGAAATTCGCCCCTAAATTAACAGTTGTATTTATAAGTATAGGCATAATTGTTGCCGCTATTATGTTTACTATCGTCTATTTTCAGGTAGCAGATATATTAGAGAACGAGGTTAGGGCGCGTATAGAGGACCGCGTTTTTTTTGTTATGAACGCGA
This sequence comes from Candidatus Omnitrophota bacterium, assembly GCA_043813255.1. Lineage (GTDB taxonomy): Bacteria > Omnitrophota > Gorgyraeia > Gygaellales > Profunditerraquicolaceae > JBDRLG01. The sequence goes on along the minus strand of JBDRLG010000104.1, from coordinate 7,762 downwards.
TAGACAGTTTTTTATATGAGAAGTTAAACGATGTAAAGGTTATTTGCCATGACCCGGTGATTAGTTCTGAAAGCGCTAGCGCGGAGCAAATTACAGAAAGGCTTATCTACTTTAGGAATGTTTACAAGTGTTTTGTTTCCTTTTCTTTTTTAAATTTAGAGCATATACGTATAGCTGATACCACTGGCCTGCATATCGGAGAGCAGTACCAGATGGAGCGCTACTTGAAGGATGTTTTGTCCGGAGAAGTAATCACTGCCAGTGACGTGTCCCTCTCAAAGGATTTTAAAGTGCCTATGATTTATCTTGTCTCTCTGGTAAATAATAAGCAAGGCAAGGCAATAGGAATAATAGTCGCGCGGATTCCGTTAACCCTATTATTTGAGATTATAAAGGGAGGCGGGAAAATTCAAGAAGGAGAAAGAATAGATTTAGTAAACAAAGATAGTATTTTACTTTATTCCAACTATAATTACAAAGGTATATTAAAAGATAATCTATCAGAGTGGGAATCAATAAAGAGAGCTCATCATGGTGAGATTAAGGGCAGCGCGAAACACCAGCATCCGGGCGAGGAAAAAATGCTCTATGTCTTTAGCAGTGAGCAGGGGTATTTGGATTTTAAAGGAAACGGCTGGACCATTATTTATCATGTCCCCACGCGGGATATTTTCAAGCTGGATAATAAATTATTAAGAATACTCATAATGATATTTCTCTCTATGCTACCCGGGCTGGCATTGGTTATTTATCTTTTTAGTAAAACTGTTACCCGCCCTTTGATTCGGATAAGCGCGGCTGCTGAAGAAATAGGCAAGGGTAAATTAGATACAGTGATAGAAGTAAAAACAAAAGATGAATTTGGCTTTTTAGCTAATAGCTTTAATAATATGGCGCAAGATTTAAAAATACATACCACATCTATAGATAACCTGAATAAAGAAATCGTTGAGCGCAATAAAATAGAGGGGGAACGTGAGAAAATACTAAGCTGGCATCAGGATGTTAATATGCTCCAGCAGTTGTTACTTGTGTCAGCTCCGCTGGAAAACAAACTTAAATGCGTAACTGACGGCATTGTGCGTATTTTTGGCGCTGATTTTTGCCGGATATGGCTGATCCGGCCCGGGGATTTGTGTGAACAGGGTTGTTTTCATGCTCAAACCAGGGAAGGGCCGCATGTCTGCCGTTTCCGCGACAAATGCCTGCATTTAATAGCAAGCTCCGGACGGTACACGCATTTAGACGGTAAAGTTCACTCACGAGTCCCGTTCGGCGGTTACAAGATAGGGCGTATTGCTTCGGAGAAAGATCATAAGTTCCTGACTAATGATGTGCTCAATGACCCCCGTGTGTATAATCATGAATGGGCGCGTGAATTGGGGTTGGTTTCTTTCGCGGGTTACCAGCTTCGAGTCCCCGCTGGAGAGGCGATAGGGGTTTTGGGGCTCTTTGCCAAGCATCCAATACTGCCTGCTGAAGACGCGATATTGGATAGCCTCAGCACTACTGCCGCTTTTGTCGTTCAACAGGCTATCGCGGAGGATAGCATTAGGCGGCAGTCCCAAAAATTGGACGCCAGCTTAAAAGATTCGCTTAAGTCACGCGAGATTTTAACGAGCATGCTGGAAGATAATAATAAAATCAGAGAAAAAATTATTCAGTCGGAGGCAATGTTTAGGGATATATTTGACGAGGCAGGGGATGGGATATTGATAGCTGATTTGGAGAGTAAGAAATTCTACTTGGGCAATAAGGCAATTTGCCGGATGCTTGGTTATGGCAGGGAGGAAATTATAAATTTGGAGATCAGGGATATTCATTCTGAAAAAGACCTCTCTTATGTTATTAAGCAGTTTGGAAAGCAGGTACAATCGAAGGCAGGAACTAGGGTGTTATTCAACAATCTGCCCGTAAAGAAAAAAGACGGCAGTGTTTTTTACGCTGATGTTAGTTCAACGGTGATTGATATTTTCGGGAAGCCGTATGTAATGGGGATTTTTCATGACCTCTCTGAGCGCAAGGAGATAGTAGATTTAAAAAGGGTAAATCAGTTAAAAAAGAATTTTATTTCTAATATGTCTCATGAACTGCGCACGCCGCTTAACGCGATTATCGGTTTTAGCGAAGTTTTGTATGATCAGAAATTCGGGGTTCTCAATGAAACACAAAAAGATTATCTAAATGATGTTTTAGAAAGCAGTAAATTCCTTTTGTCTCTAATTAATGATATTCTTGATCTTGCCAAGATAGAATCTGGAAAAATGAAACTGGTGGTTTCTAATTTTTCTTTAAAAGATCTTTTGGGGCATAGTTTAATTTTGGTTAAAGAAAAGGCGCTCAAACATAATATAGAGCTTTCTTCGGAAATTGCTGAAGAGGTGGGTTATATCCGGGCTGATGAACGCAAAGTCAGGCAGATTATTTTTAACCTGCTTTCTAACGCGGTTAAGTTTACTCCGGATGGCGGTAAAGCCGGCATAAACGCGAAAATAAAGGGCTTAGAAGCAGAAGTAACTGTTTGGGATACTGGAGTAGGTATTTCTAAAGAGGATCAGAATAAGTTATTCAAGCCATTTATGCAGTTAGAAATTCCTCTGGACAAACAATATCAAGGAACAGGTTTAGGGCTTTCTTTAACTAAAGAATTTGTGGAGCTGCATAAAGGGAAAATCTGGGTGGAGTCAGAAGGCAGGGGTAAGGGCTCGAGTTTTAAATTCAGCCTGCCTATTGATAGTGTCAAAGTAACGCAGCATGAAAAGTGATGATTGAAGGCAGTGATAATAAAGGAGTTGTTTTATTATGAATGGGGGAGGGAGAAAAATAACCAAAAAATCAATAAAATCAGAGATAAATTATAAGTTTGGTAATTGGTTATTGGATATTGGATATTGGAATTTGTTTGTATCTTGTTTCTTGGTTATTGGTGATTAAACTTTTGACAGAACTTGCCTATTAGAGACTGGGTCAAATGAAATTGTCATCGACGAGAATATTTTGTCATCCCCGAATGTTTTAATCGGGGATCTAAAAATCATCTTCGGAGATTCCCGCTTTCGCGGGAATGACACTCCTATTTGGCACAGTCTCATTAGGGGGGAGGTTTTAAATGTTTCAGGATAAGAAACCTAAAATTCTTTGTGTGGATGATGAAAAGTTAAACTTAAAACTTCTTAAGAGTATTCTTGAGCCTGAGGGGTATGAGGTTTGGGGTGTTGAGAGCGGAGAAGCGGCTCTTGCTCAGGCGGCAGAGGTGTTTCCGGATCTTATTCTTTTAGATATTATGATGCCTAAAATGAACGGTTTTGAAGCCTTGCGGAAATTACGCGCCGATGAAAAAACGCGGGTTATTCCGGTAGTTATGGTCACGGCACTTGTAGAGACCGAAGACAGGGTAAAAGCCCTTAAGGCAGGATGCGATGATTTTATATCTAAACCTTTTGATAAGACTGAACTTTTGGCAAGAGTTAAGTCTATACTTAAGATAAGTTATTATCGCCGGCAATTGGATGAGAGGGATAAATTTAAAGCGGTGCTTGATGAAATGAGCGATGGCATTGCTATCTGCGGCCCAGACTGGGTAATTAAAGACAGCAACGCGGCGGTTTTAAAGTATTTAAATATTTCTGATCCGGCGGATGTTAATTTGGCCGAAATAATATTCAATAATTATTCTGTTTCTATAACTAAAGAAAAACTTATGGATTTAACTATCGCGCGTAAAACATTTGACATCTCGCGCGGGGAATCGGAAAAAACAAAGGCGTTATGTTTAGAAGCTAATTTGGATGTGGTAAAGAATCCTTCTGGAGAAATATCGAGTATTGTTTTTGCTGTGCGCGATGTTACTCAGGCGCGCAGGGAGGAATTTGTGAAACAGGATTTCTTGGGCATGATTACACATAAACTTCTCACGCCGTTGACCATAATACGGGGAGATATAGCATTGCTTCAAGATGGATTATGCGGCCTTCTTACTGATAAGCAAAAAGAAACAATTGATGCCGCTTCCAAACATTCTTTTTTACTTATATTATTGGTGGAGAAACTGCTTGGATTTAACATACTATATAGTCAAAAGCTGGATCAACTGAAAGAAACCATAGAGCTTAAATCATATCTTCCTGTAATTACAAATTTAATGATCAAGTGCGCTGAAAATAAGAAAGTTGAGTTAAACGTTGATTGTCAGGAAGATGTGAAGTTAGAGATGAATAAGGTGTATTTTGATCAGGTTATGGGGAATCTTATTGAGAATGCTATTAAGTTTAATGATAAAGACGCTGCTAAGATATCTATTGTTGTGAAAAAGGTATCCGGTAAGATAGAAATTTCTGTAATAGATAATGGCCCGGGTATACCGAATGAAGAATATGAGCGTATATTTGAAATGTTTTGTCAAGTTGAGAAATATTTTACCGGTCAGGTTAAGGGAGCCGGGCTTGGGCTGGCGGTAGTTAAGAAATTGATTGAGGGCCAAATGGGAGAGATAAAGGTTAAAAGTAAGTTAGGGGAAGGATCAGCCTTTATTTTTACTCTGCCTGTTTCTTAATTAAAAAAAGAGATAGAGCGGCTCAAGGCGGAAATGGCTGAGGGAAAAGGGGAAAAATGATAAAGGAAAGGTTTGGGAGGTATTACGCGATTTTGATATTTATAATCAGTATCCCGATTTTTATTGCCGTATTGTCGTGGTTTGGGCAGTGGCTTCAATTTGATTGGGTTAATGAGCCGGTTCATTCCAGCTTAGAGGCATTCGGGGCGGTTATTGCTATACTTATAGCATTAATTATATGGCAGAGAGAAGGGTATACTGGAGGGAAATCTTTATTTTTAGCCGCGGGGTTTATTAGTATGGGGATTCTTGATTCTTTTCACGCGGTTTCCCTGCCCGGAAATAATTTTGTCTTTTTGCATAGCATCGCGCTTTTATGCGGTGGTTTTTTCTTTAGCCTTAGCTGGGCTCCGGAATCCGCCGCGCGTATATTTAGAAACAGGTGGGGTTTTCAGGCAGTTATCTTATTCTCAGTATTATTGGGGTTGTGGGTAGTTGTATTCCCGCAGGCAATACCGCAAATGATATTAAATGGTGAATTTACTAATTTAGCCATAGCAGCCAATTCTTTCGCGGGCATATTATTTCTATTGGCTGTTTTATATTTTCTCTTGGATTTTTACCGCTCTGCTGGATGGGAGACTTACCTGTTTATCTATTTAACTGCTTTGCTTGGCTTCTCTGGATTGGTATTTAAATATTCTTTAATATGGGATAACGCGTGGTGGTTATGGCATATGTTGCGGTTAATGGCGTATATTCTGGCAGGCGTAGTTATAGTAAAAAGATATCAAAGTTTTAACGCGCGGCTCAGGCAGTCAGATGAGCAGCTGCGCCAGCAGAATATTTTTTTAGATAATTTGATAGAAGCTGTCCCCTATTCTCTTTATGTTATAGATGTAAATACATATAAGGTTGTAAAGGCAAATTCAGCCGCGGCAAAAGGGGCGGTGGTGAAAGATATAACCTGCTACGCGTTGACTCATAATAGCAGCAGCCCGTGTAAAGATAAAGAGCATATCTGTCCGCTTAAAAAGGTGAAGGAAACAAAGAAATCCTTTGAGGTAGAGCACGTGCATTATGATAAAGATGGCAAGCCCAGATACGTTATTGTTTATGGCGCGCCTATTTTTGATGGCAAAGGGAATGTTGTTTTTATGATTGAGTCCAGTGTTGATATTACTGAACGCAAACAGGTAGCAGATAAACTGCAGGAGTCCCATGTTGAATTAGAAAGAATGGTGGAAGAAAGGACTAAGGAGTTAAGTAAAAAGCTTGAAGAGATGGAGTATTTCAGGAAGGTAACCGTAGAGCGTGAATTCAGGATGGAAGACTTGAGGAAAGAGATAGAAAGATTGAAGTCTAAAGAAAACAAATGAAAATACAGCCTAAATTAAAATTAAGTATCGTGGTTAAAGCCACAATAGTAATATGTTTGGCAATGTTAAGTATTATGGCTGTTGGGGTTGTTTTAGGTTATTTTGCGGCATTTAACTTATTGCGCGATACTATAGTGGAAAACCGGCAGGAAACAGCCCGGGTTGCCAGTGGTAATATAAATGAAAATGTTGCAGGAATAATAAGAAGTATGAACGTGTATTTGAGCAGTCCTTTTTGGAAAAACGCGGTTATAAATAGTAATTTAAAGTATGAAAATATGAAACCGGAAGGTATTCAGAATTATCTTTTGGATATGGATAAAAAATGGGTAGAAGAACCTTCTGTTAGCCTAATGGTTGAGGGGTATTTAGACAATGAAATGAGTTTGAGGTTAAAGGCATTGGTTAAGGCGGATGACAGGATGGCAGAGATGATCCTGACTGATAAATTCGGCGGGTTAGCCGCGGCTTCAGGCAGGACAACTGATTTTTATCAGGCAGATGAGCCGTGGTGGCAGGAGGTTTTTAATGATGGCAAAGGCAAAGGAAAGGTGTATATCGGCAATGTAGAATATGACCAGTCATCTGGAGAATTTGGTGTGGCTTTTGCTGTGTCTGTTAGAGATGAAATGGGGAATGTAATAGGAGTTTGTAAGAATATTGTAAAGTTGGAGAGTTTATTTGAAGGGCTAAAAGATATAAAAATTGGCAAAACAGGGCACGCGGGCGCGATTAATGAAAAAGGGTATACTCTTTTTCATGAAGGAACCAAGCAGTTAAGTGTGCAGCTTTTTAGCGAAAAAGATATAAATGAGGTATTAATAAATAATAAAAGATGGCTTATTCCATCCGGGTATCAGTTTCATCCTGAAAAGATGCTGGTTGTATTTTCCAGAGTTGAACATCATCTTTTATTGGATAAAGGCATTGTTTGGATAGTTTTTATAGAGCAGGAAGTAAAAGAGGCATTTTCAAATTTAAAGATACTTATTTTACAGGGATTCGTCCTTTGCGCGATTTTGTTAGGTTTGTTGGTTCCTATAGGGATTATTTTCAGCAGGATGCTGGTAAAACCAATAAAGAAGATTCAAAAAGCAATAGAGTATATTTCCGCGGGAAATTTAGAGTATAAAATAGGGGTTGAAACAAATGATGAGATTGGGCAGTTGGCAGGTTCTTTTAATCAGATGGCAGGGGATTTGAAAAAATCTCAGGATATAATTGAAATGAATACGAAAGAATTGGAAGCAAAGGTAGCGCGAAGGACTAAAGAACTGGATAATTTGAATTTAAATTTGGAAGGCAGGGTTAAAGAGAGGACCGCGGAATTAGCCAAGAGCCAGACAGCGATGTTGTATATGATTGAGGATTTAAACAGGCAGGCTAAGGAAATTAAAGACGCGCAGGATAAAGTTATACGTTCGGAAAAGCTGGCGGTAATCGGGCAGTTGGCTTCCAGTGTGGCGCATGAGCTGAGGAATCCGCTGGGGGTAATGAAGAATGTGGTTTATTATTTTAATATGCTTGGGTTGGGAAAGGACAACGCGGATATTAAGGAGAATTTAGATATTCTCTCTAAAGAAATTGAGGGTTCTAATAAAATTATCGGGGATTTGCTGGAATTTTCCCGGGTAAAAAAGCCGGTTTTAAGGCTGGAAAATATTAATGTTATTATCAGGGAGGTAATAAATAGGTTGAAAGTCCCGGAAGGTGTTAAGATTATTATAGAATTAGCGGATAATTTGCCGGATATTAAGGTAGATGCTTTACAGATACAGCAGGTGTTTTATAATATTGCCTCAAATGGCATACAGGTGATGGAAAAAGGCGG
>JBDRLG010000103.1:0-6785 GCA_043813255.1 Candidatus Omnitrophota bacterium | reverse complement strand
GGTGAACTCGTGCAGAACTTACCGCTGAAGGAACCCCAAAAACAGCGAACCCCGCTCCTTCTTGAGGAACAGGGTTCGACTGAGCGTCAACAATGGCGGTGGGGCAGGGATTCGAACCCTGGGTGGAGTTACCCCCACAACAGTTTTCAAGACTGCCGCTTTCAACCGCTCAGCCACCCCACCAGCGTCATGACTTTGTATATTACCATTAAAGGGTAATATTGTCAATTATAGCTCCCCTCACCCTTACCCTCTCCCTCAAGAGACTGGGTCAAATGGCCATTTTTGAGTGTCATTGCGGGCCCCGAAGGGCGAAGCAATCTTAACCCTCGTCGAGATTGCTTCGTCGTTTCACTCCCCGCAATGACACAAATGCCCCTAAAAACTTCATTTGGCACAGTCTCTCAAGGGGCGAGGGAATGAATAATAATGTAATTATTTTACCGGTGAGAGGAATAATTGGTTATATACTCCAGCAAAAATTCCTTTGGCGGTTTGGAAAGTCATGTTAAATAGGTTTACGAAGGAATATTCGGAGAAAATAATATTAAGAATAAATCCCAGCACGAATATGTTAAGGATATATACAAAAGAGAATCCGAATATATAATTGCCTTTTAAGAAGTCTTTCTTTTTACCGCGGATTGTCTTGGCGCTGAATATAAGATGCAGTCCCATGGTAAAAGAAAATAAAAACATAAAATAATTAAGTATGGCCGGAGACTCGTTTACCCGTGAGACGATGGCGTAAACTATGCACAGTACTATTGTATAAATCGGCAGAAGATACGGAGCTACTTTTACCAGAGGCTGGACATAACTAAACATTACTTCCAGTATTTTATGCCCCAGATTATAAATTTTGCCCAGTTCCCAGACAAATAAATAAATTACCAACAGAGTAATTAATCCCGCCCAGAAATAATCCCGGTTTAACTGGTCTACAACGTTGAATTCATTGAGGAACGAAACAGTAACCGAATAAACAAACGGCAAAAGAAATAATCCAAAGATAAATTTAGTCACTCCAAAAAACCAAGTTGAAAAAATTGACACTTTTGTCTTTATCTCGGCGTTCATTTGATCTAATTTAGCGCCGACTTTGTTTTCCTGACCGATATCCTTATGTTCAACTTCAGGCGATTTTTTCTTTGTTTTCCACATATGGCCTTAAAACCTCCGGGATTATGATTGTGCCGTCTTTCTGTTGGTAATTCTCAATTATCGCTATTACTGTGCGCGGCAATGCCACTCCTGAACCGTTTAATGTATGAACATATTCTGTCGTCCCTCGTCCACCCGTGGTGAACGAAGTCGAACCATCGTCCTTCGTCCTTCGTTTATATTTTATACCCGCCCTGCGGGCTTGGAAACTTTCAAAATTGCTGCAGCTGGAAACTTCAAGCCATTTGTCTATTCCAGGGGCGTAGGCTTCTATATCATAGCATTTTGCCGCAGAAAAACTTAAATCCTGTGTGGCTAAAACCTTAACTCTATATTGCAGGCCTAAAAGCTGTAGGACTTCTTCGGCGTCTTTTAATAATTTTTCCAGTTCATCGTAAGAAGTTTCCGGCCGGACAAATTTCACCATCTCTACTTTATTAAACTGATGCACTCTCATCAGGCCTTTGGTATCTTTACCATAAGAACCTGCTTCTCTTCTAAAACAAGCGGAATATGCCGCGTAATAAATTGGCAGATCTTCTTCGTTTAATATTTCATCTCTGTGGATATTTGTCACTGGCACTTCTGCTGTGGGGATTAAAAATAAATCATCATCTTTTAGCCTGTACATGTCGTCTTCTAATTTTGGGAGCTGGCCTGTGCCGGTCATTGAAGCGCGGTTTACCAGAAACGGCGGAAATATTTCCTTGTAGCCGTGCTTTTGGGTATGCAAATCAAGCATGAAATTAATCAGCGCCCTTTCTAATCTGGCACCTAAGCCTTTATAAAGTATATAGTTAGCTCCGGTTATTTTCGCCGCGCGGCTAAAATCAATGATATCAAGATTCTGGCATAATTCAACATGGCCAAGCGGCTTAAAATCGAATTCCCGAGGGCTTCCCCATTCACGCACAACTTCATTTTTTGAAGGGTCTCCTCTGGGAATAGATGGATACGGAATATTCGGGATGTTTAAAATTATTTTATCGATTTCTGGTTGGACCTGTTTTAAATCCGCTTCCAGAACATCTATTTTCTGGGAAATATCTTTCATAGAAGATATTTTTTCTTTGACATCTTGCTTTTGTTTTAACAAACCGCTGATTTCATCATTCGCCTTGTTCTTCTTAGCCCTTAAATCTTCCAATTCGCTTAAAATCTTGCGCCGCTTTTCATCAAGTTCAATAAATTCATCTAGATTAACTTTTGAATTACGGTCCTCAAGCGATTTTTTTACTAAATCAATATTTTCCCTGATAAATTTTATCTCTAGCATATTTTTTCCTTTGCAGTTTACGATTTAAATATTATCTACTTTGAAAATATTTTTTATTCAAAACTTTAATCACCAAAACAATTAAACGAACTAACCAATAAAAAGGATAAACAAGAACTAAAATATGTATACCAATTCCTTCTTGAAGATTGACATATTGAGGATACTGTGAAGAAGGACTAAACATTATAATCAATAAGCCCAATGACATAATCACAAATAATATAACACCCTCTCTCACTATGACCTGCTTGTTGCTTCTTTTATTTATATCTATACTCATGATTTCGCTATTGACTCCTTGCACTAACCCTTTATTACTCCTACAGGCCGCATTCTGCAAACACGTTTGGAAATGCCCGCGTCATGCACTACTTTCACCACATCATTAACATCTTTATACGCCTCAGGCGCTTCTTCCACAATAGTGCCTTTTCCCGAAGCCCTGACAAAAATTCCTTTTGATTCCAGCTGTTTCATCAATTCGCCATAATCTACTGACCTCGTCGCGGCTGAACGCGATTTTACTCTGCCCGCGCCATGACACGTCGAACCGAATGTCTCTTCTTCTGCTTTTTTAGTACCGGCTAATAAATAAGAATTCCTTCCCATATCGCCGGGAATAATTACCGGCTGGCCGGTTTTTTGGTAACGTTCGGGCAATGCTGGATTGCCCGGGCCAAAAGCACGGGTGGCGCCTTTTCTATGCACGCACAATTTCTTCTCTTTACCGTCTATAGTATATTTTTCTATCTTGGCAATGTTATGCGCCACATCATAAATTAAAGACATTCCCATTTTCTGCCAAGACATACTGAATACTTTTTCAAAACTCTCTCTGGTTAAATGCATAAGGCACTGCCTGTTTGCCCAGGCGTAATTAGCCGCGCATCTCATTGCTCCCAAATATTGTTTTGCTTCCGGAGAATTAACCGGGGCGCAGGCAAGCTGTCTGTCCGGCACATTAATATTATATTTCTGCAAACAACGGATCATGCCTCTAGCGTATTCATCGCATATCTGATAACCAAACCCGCGTGAGCCGGAATGAATCATTACCATAACCTGCCCCAAATCAAGCCCGAACGCGTCGCATAAATCAGCGTCGTAAAGCTGGTCAATCACCTGCACTTCCACAAAATGATTGCCTGAACCAAGCGTGCCTGACTGGGCCTTGCCGCGTTCATAAGCCCTGTCTGAAACGGCATCCGGGTCAGCGCCTTCTATAGCGCCGTTTTCCTCAGTGCATTCCAAATCTTCCTCTGTGCCAAACCCCTGCTTCACCGCCCATTTCGCGCCCTCTACTAGAAGCCTTCTCTCCTCTTTAGCGCTTACCTTAATATCACCCTTTGAGCCTACGCCTGAAGGCACATAAGAGAATAAAGTATTTACCAAATCTTTAGTCCTGTCCTTTATATCTTCATACTGAAAATTAGTCCTCATCAACCTGATCCCACAATTTATGTCATACCCAATTCCGCCAGGTGCGATTACTCCGCCTTCTTCAATATCAGTAGCGGCAACTCCGCCAATCGGGAAACCAAAGCCCCAATGAATATCCGGCATTGCCATAGACGCCCTGACAATTCCGGGAAGAAACGCCACATTAGCCACCTGTTCAGCGGCTTTATCATGGCGGATATCTTTTAATAATTTCTCATCCGCGTAAATAATCCCGTCAACGCGCATTCCCGGCTTATAAGATTTTGGAATTCGCCAGCGCAAATCATCAATTTTTTCTAACTGCCCCTGCCAGATATCAGACATCAAAAATTACCTTTCCCTGCCACTCAGAATCAACCTTCTTAACTTCCAGTTCATGATAAGTAACCGCCTTTATCTCCGTCTTAACCCTATAATGAGCGATACTCTCTGCCAAAACAACCGCCGCAAGATTTGTCTCATCCAAATTATTTATTTTAAAATCCCAAGGCACCACTTCTCTTACCGAAAACAAATAAAGCAGTTCACTCAACCAAGTAACAAAAAGCTCCTCTAAATTATCCGCTGTGAGTTTAATTTTAAACTGAGAATCTCCCCTTTTTTCCTTCAAAAAAGGTATCCCTTTATTCCCCTCTTTCTTCTCAACAATAATATCAAACATCGCGGCCGCGGCCTTACTAAATAATCCCGCTAAATCATCGGCCTTTACCCTAATGCCGATATCCGCCGTATGCTCAATTATCTCGTAATATTCTTTCCGCATTTGTTATAAATACGCGCCAAACATTACCTTATCTTCAGGAGTCAGCTCATCCGCGTAAACCCACACAGACAACATCCCGGGCTCATCAATAATCTTTACAAGAGCGCCGTTTGTATTTATCTGCTGGCCTTTAATAAACGAATCAACGATGCTTTTATCTTTATAAAATATTATTATCTGGTAAGAAACTCCGGGCTCCAGTGTTTGCTGTTTGGTATTCACTTTATAGTAACGGCCGGGCTTATCAGACCTCTCATCAAAACTGGCCCAAACTTGAACATCTTCTACTGAGCCGCGGACAGCTATTGATTTATATTTATATGTGTCTATTATTTCCTGTTTTTGGACTTCGGTGGCGTTGTTATATTGTTTAAGCAAATCATTAATACTTACTGTCTGGCAATAAACAAAAGAAGATATTAGCATTAAGAATACAGCCGTTATAAAAATACTTTTCGCGATTAAGCGCATTTCTCCCCCCTTCTTTTATGTTAATATATATTACTCTCCATTTCCCTGATTTTTAAATTATATCACAAATCGAAGGCGAAATTGAATTTTTTTTAGGCAGATTTTTACTTTTATTCACGCGGCCAAATTAAATCATAATGTACATTACGGCCTTCTCCGGGTAATTGCTGTAAGATTTTTTTATCAAGCATATCCGCGATTTCACGAAACGCCGTGGCGCGGCTGACTTTAGCAATACTCATGTATTTGCGTGTTGTCAGGCCGCCGGTAAAATTCCCCCTGCCGACTTCCAAAATACGGTTTAGAACTTTTCTCTGGCGCGGATTAAGTGGTGCCTGGGCATGTTGATTCCAAAAATCAACCCGCATAAACACATCAGCAATAATATCATGAGAACATTCTATAGCGGCTGTAACACATTTAATAAACCATAAGAACCATTGGGTAGAATCAACCTTGCATCTTTGCACATCTTCTAAAATTTTATAATATTCCTCCCTTTTGCGCATAATCTCGGAAGAAACACTGTAAAATCTGATCTTTAATTTTTCATCCTGTGCCAATGCCATATCTGTCAATGCCCGCGCCAAACGGCCATTGCCGTCTTCATAAGGATGAATTGTCACAAAACGCAAATGAGCCGCTGCCGCGCGCAATATACCATCCATATTCTCAAAAGAAGAATTCCACCATTTCAAAAAGAGCCTCATATCTTCATCAAGGCGCTGTTTTGGGACTGCTTCAAAATGGACTTTTTCTCTGCCGACAGCTCCTGAAACTATCTGCATAGGTTCTTCGCCTCTGAGTCTGCCGGTTATAATTTTTCTTAAGCCAGAATATCCCGCAGGGAATAACGCCGCCTGCCAGCTGTTAAGCCGCTTTAAAGTTAAAGGCTTATCATAAAAACGCACAGCATCTAATAAAATATCTACAAGCCCATCAATGCTTCTGTCATGTCTGCCGACACCATGCGGCAAACCAAGCCTAATAGCAACAGATGAACGGACTGCTTCACGGTTAAGTTTCTGCCCCTCAATTTCCGCTGTGCGAATAGCCTCTTCAATCAAAACAACTGCTTGAGCCTCAGTCTCAAGTTTTATATCAAAAGATGTAATACGGCCCAGTAATTTCCCCTGCAAAACCCTCAGACTGCTTAAAGGCTCAAGTAAAACTGCTTTATCATACTTAAAATCAAACCAATCTTTGCCTTCCCAAATGTATTTCATTAATATTCCCCTCTTTTCTATGAAGCGATTAATACGCCTAATCGCTTCATAATCTGATACAATTATAACATTATCCGCTTCAAATAACAAGCTTTTTGTAAGATAATTTAAAAGGATAATTTAACGCGTGAAGCGATTAAACGTATTAATCGCTTCACGATTTAATACAGTTATTGGCAGAAATATTTGTTTTGGATATTATTAATTTATAGATAGTTAGCTAAACTGTCTATAATGCTTCTATTTATGCTTATTAATAATATTTTTAAAACCATTGAACATCTTTTAATATTGAGCCTGTTGCAAAACTCCATTTTGTCATCCTGCGCGAAAGCGCAGGATCTATTATCGACGATAAAATTTTTATAGATTCTGCGGTCAAGCCCTCGGCTTCGCCGCGAGGCGAGCCGCAGAATGACAAATTTGAGGTATTTTGCAACAG
>JBDRLG010000102.1:0-3010 GCA_043813255.1 Candidatus Omnitrophota bacterium | reverse complement strand
CTGTTGCAAAATACCTCAAATTTGTCATTCTGCGGCTCGCCTCGCGGCGAAGCCGAGGGCTTGACCGCAGAATCTATAAAAATTTTATCGTCGATAATAGATCCTGCGCTTTCGCGCAGGATGACAGAAATAGAGTTTTGCAACAGTCTCTAATATAAAAACTGTTATGAAAAATGATAATAAATGTATTTTAGGTATTTCAGCTTTTTATCATGATGCGGCGGCAGCGCTTATTCGCGATGGAGAGATTGTTGCGGCAGCGCAGGAAGAGAGGTTCACCCGCAGGAAACATGACCCGTCTTTTCCAGAAAAAGCTGTTGAGTATTGCCTGAAATCTCAGGGTATTACTGCCGGTGATATAGATTTAGTTGCTTTTTATGATAAGCCCTTTCTTAAATTTGAGCGGTTAATTGAAACATATTTAAGCTACTCGCCTTTTGGCATAAAATCATTTATTTCCGCCATGCCGCCATGGATTAAACAAAAGCTGTTTATGAAGAACCATCTTAATAGCGCTTTGAATTGTAACAGCCAAATTATTTTTCCGGAACACCACCACTCACACGCGGCCAGCGCTTTTTATCCATCTCCATTTGAAGAAGCGGCAATTTTAACTATAGATGGTGTAGGAGAATGGGCAACTGTAAGTTTCGGCAAAGGAAGAGGAAACGAAATAGAGCTTTATTCGGAAATAAAATTCCCTCATTCTTTGGGCCTGTTATATTCAGCCTTTACTTATTACTGCGGTTTTAAAGTAAATTCCGGAGAATATAAATTAATGGGGCTTGCGCCTTATGGAGAACCGGTTTATGTTGATCTTATCTTAGATAAGCTGATAGATTTAAAAGAAGACGGCTCATTTAAATTAAACCTCAAATATTTTAATTATTGCGCTGGCTTAACCATGACTAATAGTAAATTTCATAAACTTTTTGGTTCTCTGTCCAGAAAGCCTGAGGGAAAATTAGAGCAGAGGCATATGGATATTGCCTGTTCAATTCAGGAAGTTACAGAGATTGCAGTGTTGAGGATAGCAAAACATGTCCATAGAAAAACAGGTTGTAAAAATCTTTGTATGGCAGGAGGAGTGGCGCTTAATTGTGTCGCTAACGGAAAGATATTAAAAGAAGGATTGTTTGAAAATATATGGGTTCAGCCCGCTTCTTCTGATGCAGGAGGGGCATTAGGAGCGGCATTAATAGGCTGGTATGAATATTTAGGAAACAGCCGCGGAGTCAAACCGGGACAGGACAGCCAGAAAGCAAGCCTTTTAGGCCCGGATTTTAGTGATAAAGAAATTGAGCAGTATTTACAGGAAAATAATATTCCATACGAACGCGTTGGTTATGAAAAACTGCCGGAGGCAGCTGCTGATTTAATAGCAAATCAAAAAGTAATAGGCTGGTTTCAGGGCAGGATGGAATTTGGGCCGCGCGCTTTGGGCGCAAGAAGCATACTTGGAGACCCTCGTTCAACGCAGATGCAGTCAATTATCAACTTAAAAATAAAATTCAGGGAATCATTCAGGCCTTTCGCGCCGAGTGTAATTGCCGAGAAAACAGAAGAATATTTTAATTTAAAGGCCCAAAGCCCGTATATGCTGATAGTCGCTCCTGTTAATGAAAGAAAACGCCATAAACTCCTTGATCAGGAAAAATTAAAAGGGTTGGATAAATTAAAGGCAAGCCGTTCAGATATTCCCGCGGTAACTCATGTGGATTATTCTGCCAGAGTCCAGACAGTGAATCGTTTGGATAATCAGCCTTATTATGATATGGTAAAAACGTTTAATGAAAAATACGGCTGTCCTTTGGTAATTAATACTTCGTTTAATGTCAGGGGAGAGCCGATTGTTTGCACGCCTGATGACGCCTACAAGTGTTTTATGCGCACTAATATGGATTACCTTATTATAGGCGGTTTTCTCTTAGATAAAAACAAGCAGGATAGAAGTAAAATAAAACTTGAAGAAATAGATAGCGCGCAGTTGGATTAGATTAAATTTTTCCCCTTGCCTGGCGGCAGGCAGGGGGGAAGGGTAAGGGGTAGAATGGAGATCTTTACTTGAAAACAACAGATAAAGATTTAAGAAAATTCGGAATAACTCTAGGGATAATATTGTTTTTTTTCGCCATGCTTAATTTTTTTAAGCAGCATACAAATATTTATCCGTGGTTTTTATCATTTGCGGGGCTATCATTTTTTACGGCAATTCTTATCCCTAAAGCATTAAGTCCTGTGTTCTTTATTTTTACGAAGTTTGCCCACATGATGGCATGGATTAATACCGGAGTTATTCTTATTATTGCTTTTTATTTACTGGTTTTTCCTATAGGGATAATTATGAGAATTTTTAACAAAGACCCATTAGATAAGAAAATAGATAAAAAGGCGGATAGTTATTGGATTGCTAAAATACAAACTAAGGCAGACAGGCAAAGTTTAGAAAGGCAGTTTTAAAAAGCATTATTAGGAAATAAACCTGCTCCACAGTATAAGCACTCAAAAATTCTCTTACGATAATTTTTTGAGTATACTGCGGAGTTAATAATGCAAAGTATAAAGACCTAAAATCATTATTAAGGAGGTTAATTTGGGGAAAATAGGTATTTTAAAAGAATTTTGGGATTTTTTAAAGGTGAGAAAAAAATGGTGGCTTTTGCCGATTGTAATAGTATTTTTACTGTTAGGGGCTTTAATAATATTTACTCAGTCCTCTGCAGTCGCGCCGTTTATTTATACTTTGTTTTAGCTTGCGGTAATTGTTTTAATAAACCAAGAAATATTACTACGCTTAAATATAAATTATATGTTCATGCGCACGATGATGGACGCTACTTTAGAGACCGCAGCGTATCATCATGAAATAGTGGACTGAACCCCTAAAACTGTAATTATGTGTTAGACTATTGATAGGGTCAACTAGCCCAAAACGGGCAGAAAGGAACCTATCATGAAACCTAAACGCACCTTTACCAGCGAATTCAAACGTCAGGTAGTTGAAGAATTA
>JBDRLG010000101.1:0-8083 GCA_043813255.1 Candidatus Omnitrophota bacterium | reverse complement strand
ATTAATATAAAAAATAGCTGTGGCGTATTGCGGCCCTTTATCAACAAATTGCCCCAAAGAATCAGTAGGGTCTATATGCTCCCAAAATACATCCAAAAGTTTGGAATAAGTTATTTTTGACGGATCATATGTGATTTCTACTGCTTCAACATAACCTTTTTTGGCATAATCCTCATATGTAGGATTATCTCCTCTGCCTCCGGTGTATCCCGAAATCACATCCACAACCCCTTTAAGTTCTTCAAAAGGCTGTTCCATGCACCAAAAACATCCCCCGGCAAAAATAGCTTTCTCATATATCTGCGCCGCGGACAAATCCTTACCTGCTAAACCAGAAAAAAACATCAATAACACCCCCGTATAAAATAATATCCGCATATTTAACATCTTAATAATGCTTCTAGGTTTTTTATACATTACATTATTAACTCCGTAGTATACTTAAAAAATTATCGTGAGAGAATTTTTAAGTGCTTATACTATGGAGCAGGTTACTTTACGAACCTCAATAACCTCGCGTTAACCGCCACTATTACCGTGCTTAAAGACATCAACAAAGCTCCCGCGGCCGGGCTTAAAATAACTCCTGATTTATAAAATACTCCTGCCGCAAGAGGGATAGCAAAAGCATTATAACCTGTGGCCCATATAAGGTTTTGAACCATCTTATTATATGTAGCCCGTGCCAACCCTAATATTGCCACCGCATCAAGCGGATTATTTTTAACCAAAATAATATCCGCGGCCTCAACAGCCACATCAGTCCCCGCGCCTATGGCAATCCCCACATCTGCCTGAGCCAAGGCAGGAGCATCATTTACTCCATCTCCTACCATCGCGGTAATTAAACCTCTTTGCTGAATCTCTTTTATTTTCGCGGCTTTATCTTGAGGCAAAACTTCCGCGAAATATTCATCCAACCCTATTTCTTTTGATACCCATTCAGCCACCTGTTTATTATCTCCTGTAAGCATCAAGCATTTAATTCCCATTTTTTTAAGCATGGAAACAGCCTGTTTAGATTCAGGCCTGATAATATCCGCAAGAGCCATGGCCGCTGTGACTTTATCTTCAAGCATTATGTATACAACAGTTTTCCCCTGCGCAAATATTTTTTCTAACCGCTGATCATCTATAACAATATTTTTTTCTCTTAAATATCCGGGGCTTACCACCTTTACGTCTTTTCCATTAACCCTGCCTCCAGCTCCCTTGCCGGTAATTGCTTGAAACCCCTCAACAGAAAAAAGTTCTTTGGATGAGCTAACAATCGCTTTTGCGATAGGATGTTCAGAATGAGATTCGACTGAAGCCGCATATTTAAGTATTTCTTCTTCATTTATGCCATCTGAAAAAAGCACTAAATCAGTAACTCCAAATTTTCCTTGTGTTAAAGTCCCTGTCTTATCAAAAATAATAGCCTGTATATTTCTTGCTTTTTCAAAAGCAGCCCTATTGCGGATAAGCAGGCCGCTGCTTGCGGCAAGAGCGGTAGAAACAGCCACAACCAAAGGCACTGCCAGCCCTAAAGCATGCGGACAGGTAATAACCATCACCGTCACTGTCCTCTCAAGAGCAAAAGAAAAATCTTTATTCATAACTGCTAACCATATAAAGAATGTCACTAAACCCGCGCCCAGAGCAATCAGTGTAAGCCAAAAAGCGGCACGGTTTGCCAAATCTTGTGTTTTCGACTTACTCTGCTGGGCATCTCTAACAAGGATGATCATCTGAGAAAGAAAAGAATCTTCTCCTGCTTTCTCAACCAATACAGTTAAAGATCCTTCACCATTTATTGAACCGCCTATAAGTTTAAACCCTGCTATTTTATTTACAGGTTTTGATTCTCCTGTAAGCATAGCTTCATTAACCCAAGATTCTCCATCTAAGACTTTACCATCAGCAGGAATTTTCTCTCCCGGTTTTACTATAACTTTATCGCCCGCTTTTAATTCGTTAAGCGGCACATCCTGCGTACTGCCATCAGCCATCAATTTATGCGCGCTGGAAGGCATTAACTTCGCGAGTTCTTCCAATGCCTTTGAAGCCCCCATAACCGATTTCATTTCAATCCAATGGCCGAGAAGCATAATATCAACCAATGTTACCAGTTCCCAGAAAAATACCTTGCCCTTTAACCCAAAAACTACAAAACTGCTATAGATATAAGCTGTAGTAATCGCAACCGCGATAAGTGTCATCATCCCGGGTTGTTTTTGTTTTAGTTCATCAAACAACCCTTTTAAAAAAGGCCAGCCGCCATAAAAAAAGATAAACGAAGCAAGAGTAAAAAGAACATAAATATCTCCTTTGAATTGAACTAATTCTTTGAAACCAAGGAATTTTTGGATCATAGGAGAGAGTATAACTACAGGTATGGTAACAATAAAAGATACCCAGAAACGCCTCTTAAAATCAGCAGCCATATGCGCGTGATGCCCCCAATGGCCCTGCTTCATATCATGGCAGGAATGGCCAGCTTTATGCTTTTTTACCCGGGCTTGAGCAAGTAATTTATTTTTGCAGTCCTGGCTGCAAACAAAATAGGCCTTGCCATCCTTTACCACCTTGATAGCAAGGCCTTTATCTATTTGCATCCCGCAAACCGGGTCTTTTACCTGCTGACTCATTATCAACTATCCTCTGCTTTAATTCATTACTCCTGCTTTATATCTTCAGAAGGCTTAAGGCCCATATCTTCTTTCTCAGTATTCTGTTTACTTTTTCCCATCATAGAACAAGTTTTCCGCATTTTCATCATCATATCTTTCATTTTATCCATATCAACCTTTATTTCTACTTCTTTTATTAATTCAAGATTTTTATCATATTTATACAGTTTATTACCGCACATAAGAATAACACCGCCATCTTCTGTAGGCACTAACTGCTTGGCCATCATAGATTTCATCAGCATCATCTTACACGAATTATTCATCCCCATCTTTCTTTTATTTTTCTGCATCATACTCATACATTTCTGTTTCATCTTACTGCCGCCAGACATCATACTATCACGCATCATTGCTTCAACTGCTGTTTTGCCGCTTTCCTGAGCGAATACAAAAGGAACAAACACAAACAAGGTTACTAAAATAACTCCCAGACCCCTTTTCACAGCTTACCTCCTTTTTTGTTATTACTATTTTCTATTTCAGGTTTATTCATAATTTTTGAGTCATTCGTGAATATTGTGGAGCAATTATGGTAACTCTTTGATAAATAACGGGATATGTAAAAAGCTCACTTGCTCACTTGTTTTGTGCATTAGCAACTTGAACTGAACGGGATAAAGAATACAAAACAAGGGGGAGAACGCTAAAGTTCACAATATTTACGAAAGAACCTAATTTTTCTGCTTTTTTACTATTGACTTGATAAACTCTCCTATAATATCCACCATCCCCAGAAGGAACGCGGCTATTATAAATATCCAAATCTTTAAATCTAATTTTTCATGTTCTATAATTAATTCATCTTTTAAATGAAAAACTATAGATAAAATTATCATCCAGATCAATAATTTATATTCCTGATTTTTAATCAGCCGTTTAAAACTAAACCCCCATTTCTCCCCTTTTTTGTAGGGAAAAATCGCGGGAATAATAGCCGGAACAGACTTTTTATAATCTAAATATACATCTTTAAACCTATCTGCCAGCATTGTTTCTTCTTTCTTTACCGTGCGGGAATAAACCCATATTCCAAGAAAAATAAATAACGCGCCTATATAATAAATCTTAAGCATTATTGTAAAGCCTATAACTAACAGCATTGTTCCCAGATAAAGCGGATGCCGGACAAAAGCATAGGGCCCGGAAGTAGTAAGTTTTTCCATTTTTATCGCGTAACCGTTTGCCCAGAGCCGGATAAATAAACCCGCAAGAATAAACCATATTCCCGCCATAATAGACTTATCATCTGAATTCGCGAAAATAATAACAAATATCCCAAAAGGATACATTATCGCAAACCGCAGTTTAAACCATCTCTTGAACCTGTCTTTAATTGCCATGCTTTTAATTTCTAACCCGTGAATGGATTATATGAGATTCTTCCGTGCTGAATTTATACTCTTGTTCTTTCTTAGGCTTTTTACAATGGTGCAAATCACAGGCTTTCTTCTTTTTTGCTCCCAACGCTTTTCTACCCATCTAATCCTCCTCTTTTAACTATCTAAAACTTCTGCTTGTTTTTGTAATTCTATAATCTTCGTAGAGATTAATTTATTAACAACCCTTCTTTCTAAAATTCCCAAAACCTCGTTATTTTCAGTTACTACCGGCAGATATTCAAGATTATACTTATCTAGAATCTCCTTTACTTCAGCCATTGAGGTTTCAGGCCCGGTTTTTGCTATAGCCTTTTCCATAAAATCATTGGCTAAAAGCAAATGCCCAAGGCTTGTCTCCATAAAAGTATTTTTTATATGGTCAACCGTAATAACCCCTGTTAATTTCTTCTCATTATCTACTACGGGATAATATAAATTATTGCTTTGGCTAAAGATTGTTAAAATGTCAATTAACTTCATATTTTCATATATTAAATGATTTTCTTTATCTAACACATCTTTAACCTTTGTTTTACTGATTAAATCCTCTTCAGTAATATTTAATCCTACTTCCTTAGCTTTAGTTATAGCCAGCTTTGTGCAAGAAGGCCCTATTAACTGAACAACAAAAGTACTGGTAGTAATAACAATAACTATAATATTGCCTATTTCATCCGGAAAAATATGAGCCGCCACAATAGACAAACCAATAGCAACTCCCGCCTGGCTAAAAAGGCATAAAGGCAGGTATTTTTGTACTGTTTTTGCCGCGTTCGCTATGCGCGCTCCGGCATTCGCCCCAATCCCCTTGCCTAAAGTCCTTCCCACAAGATAAACCAATACCAGCACTATAACAGGCAAAGTCATACTGCTGACATTAAGTTTAGCTCCTACTAATACAAAGAATAAAACATAAATAGGAGGAGTAAAACCTTCAACTAATTTAAAAACTTCTTTACTTTTGCGCGGCGTATAATTTGCTATAACAGCTCCTAACGTCATGGCCGCTAATAACATATCTACTTTTATTACTAAAGATAACCCTAATAAAAAAAGCACTGTGCCTATTAAGAAAGTAAGCATTTTATCTTTTTCTGTAATAGTGCGCAAAATCTTGCTTAAGAACCTGCCCGCCAATACCCCTATTAACAAAGAACCGCCTATCTCATATACCGGATGGATTAATGAATTTAAAAAACTGCCGTTTGAATCCTGTGTTAATCTCACCGCTATACTGGAAGCAAAAGCAAAAAGTAAAAGAGCCAGCGCGTCATCCAAAGCAACAATTCCCAAAACAGTCCGAGTCAAAGGCCCCCGGCTTTTATATTCCCAAAGAACATCTGTTGTAGCCGCGGGAGCCGTAGCTGAAGAAATAGCTCCCAGCAATAATCCTAAAGAAACAGCAAAGTGCCAATCTTTAAACAAAAAAGTCCCTATAACAGCAACTAATCCCCCAACTAATAAGAAGGAAGTAAAACCTTCAAACAACAAAATAATCATAAACTGCCTGCCATATTTCAATAAAACTTCTTTCTTTAATTCTCCTCCAATCATAAAACCAATTAACCCTAAAGCGAAATAATTAAACGGCTGTAAGGCTAGTATTGTTTTATGATCAACTATTTTAAAGCCTGATTCTCCTATAATTATTCCTATCGCTATATAACCCACTACTTGAGGAATCCGCAGTTTCTGAAAAATTCTTCCTCCAATAGTCCCGCCAAATAAAGCCAAGCCTAATAGAACCAGTATATTTAAGTGTAAAAAAGAAACCTTAGCTAAAATAAAATTTATTTGTTCAAACATTTTTCTTTCCTAAAATTATCGTCCAAATATATGTTTCAAAAAAATTCCTGTCTGCAGGGGGGAAGGATTATTTCTATCAGGATTGAAGATGCTTTTTAATCTCAGATAATAACTCATCCGCTTCATAAGGTTTAGCAATAATGCTATTACCCGCGTTACTATCTATTATTGTCTGCTCATCTCTTGAAACCAGGCAAGTCAGAAAGATAATCGGGATATGTTTAGTGTCAGGGTTAAGCTTTAACTTTTGGCCCACCTCTTCTCCTCCCATACCCGGAAGCATAATATCAAGAATAATCAAATCTGGATTCTGGCTTTTGGCAAGAGCAAGAGCTTCTATGCCATTATCGGCTTTAACGACCGAATACCCCGCCCAAGACAACCTCTTTTCTAAAAGCCCCAATACTTCCTGCTCGTCATCAATAATCAAAATTTTTTTCTTCTCCATATCAGCACCCCTTAACCTTCTTTACGATTCTGTTCCTTTCCTAATACCGGAAAAACTTTCAGCTACTTCCTGCCGCGAATAACAAATTAAAACATCGCCTGCGTTAATTATTGTATCTCCTGTAGGAGCTCCGATAAATTTTTCTTTATGCCCGATTTTACGGTAAATAGACAATACTAAAACACCTTCTTTGTCCAGCCTTAACTCGCTTAACTTCTTATCGCTCAACCAGCAGTCTTTTCTCACTTTAATGCGCGAAATAGTATATCCTTCATCAAAACCTAATAATTGTTCATAATCAAAAATTCGCATTTTTGTCCATTTTTTCAAAGATTTGCTGATTATTTTCTTCATTATGTTATAAATATATTTTGAGCGGGCTAACAAGAATATAATCAAAATACCAAGCAATAGCGCCAATCCCCTCTTAACAACAGCCGTGCCTGTTTTCCCCATAAAAGTCAAAACCAACGTAGCCATAGAAGTAGTAACCCCCGCGCTGCCTAAAAGAATTAAAACCCTGATTATTTTACGCCTGACAGGATGAGTAACTATTGATTCTGATTCAGAAGTAGTAAAACCAGCTCCTGAAAACGCGGACTGAGCCTGAAAAGAGGAGACTTCAGGAGAAAGCCCTGTTAATTCCAAAGCAATTGCCCCAACCCTGACAACTATAATCGACATAATAATAATTATTAATAAACCAATTAATGCTATCATTTCTAAAAAGTGAAGCTCCCTGGACTAAAGTCCGGGGCTTCCTCCTGAGCAAAAAAAACAATACTGCATTCATCTCCGGTTTTAAAACCGGAGATTTCTGTCGAAGGATTAAAGTTATTTATAATTACTTTTTAAAGCGGCTTCAATTTTTTTAATTAAATCTGCCGGTTCAAAAGGTTTAACTATATAATCAAAAGCGCCTAACTCCTTTGATTTAATCTCTATATCTGTTGTGTATGACGCGGTAAATAAAATCACAGGTATATCCCTGGTTTCCGGAAGCTCTTTTAACCTGCGTATTGTCTCATAACCGTCCATTTCCGGCATTACAAGGTCAAGCAAAATTAAATCCGGCCTTTCTGTATTTACCTTAGCAAGGCATTCATTACCGTTTACCGCGACAGATATATCATATTTATAAGCTTCTAACCTAAATTTAAGCAAATCA
This sequence comes from Candidatus Omnitrophota bacterium, assembly GCA_043813255.1. Lineage (GTDB taxonomy): Bacteria > Omnitrophota > Gorgyraeia > Gygaellales > Profunditerraquicolaceae > JBDRLG01. The sequence goes on along the minus strand of JBDRLG010000101.1, from coordinate 607 downwards.
ACTATATCACTCTCATCATCCACCAAAAGTATCTTACTCATGTATAATCACGCCTCCTCTATGAATCCCCATGCTTTCTTGCGAAAGTAAGAATGGGGATGAATTGAGCCCCGCCGTTTTCAAGAAGGACACCAATGGACTCTATTTATTAATATATTGTATCAAATTAATAACTTTATGCAAGGCGTTTTCGGCACATTTACACACATTTACAACATTTCATCCTTATATTAAGCCATTACTGTACAAATTAGTGTCATTCAGATTGTGTCGTAATGTCATTGCGGGAGAAGCGAAGCAATCTTGTAGTTTTCGCATCGTCGGGAGAAAGATTGCCGCGGTCACCTTTGGTGACCTCGCAATGACACACTATTGACATCTCAAAAATATTTTATCGACGATAATAATTATCATAATTTGAACACAAGTGATATTAAGCATTGATTTTAGAGTTATCTTCTTTTACTTAGTGGAACCCCTCGGACTAAAGTCCGAGGCTCCTTTTTACCAAGAAAATCACCTTCGGCGATAACTATTAAAAATTTTCAGTGGTGTAGGAAGTTTATACTTTCCTACACCGTTAAAAACAATATTTCACATAATACTA
>JBDRLG010000100.1:0-6985 GCA_043813255.1 Candidatus Omnitrophota bacterium | reverse complement strand
AAGATATATCACTCAATATACTTGTCCTCGTGGTAAGGACGTGTTCCTGAAGAGCCGTGTGTGGGAAATCCACAAGCACGGTTCTGTGAGGGGTTATCTAAAGTAGAAAGAAGATACTTTATGAGGTCTACTCGACAAAATTAAGAATTGTGTTTCCTCTCCCTTGATGGGAGAGGATAAAGGTGAGGGTGATAATTGGAGAGAAATCTAAGAGGATTAGCCAAGAATCTTAGAATAAGATCCACTGATACGGAAAATTATTTGAGGTTTTAAAAAGTAAAGATGCGGTGTTAGAAATTATTCGTGAAAAACTTTTAACCCCTCACCCAGCCTCTCCCGCAAGGGGAGAGGAAAAATAGTAATAATGAGGTATTTTTGACAATACGGTATTAAAGGAGAGGAGGTAATTATGCAAATGGTTAAAGAATTATTTCAGACCGCGGATTGGAAAACTGAAAAGCATGTGCCGGTGATTGATTCGCAGGATAATATAAAAAAGGGGGAAATTTTAAATGTTACTGTGAGCGTAGGCAAACAAATACCCCATCCCAATACTACTGAGCATCATATAGAATGGATAGAAGTTTATTTTCTTCCTAAAGATGAAGTATTCCCTTATTGTATCGGCAGGTTTGAATTATCCAGCCATGGCGCGTCTGTTCAGGGGCCTAACACAAGCACGGTTTTTACGCAAGCAACAGTGGCCTGTAGTTTTAAGACGGAGAAATCAGGAGTTATTATTGCTGATTCTTATTGTAACATCCATGGGCTCTGGAAAAGTAAAAAAGATATAGAAACTGTATAGAAAGAGAATTTTTATATGAAAGATAATTTATCCGCGGAGATTTATAATAAAATATTAAGAATCCAGAAGAATGAGATTACTGAGCATGTAATTTATAAAAATCTGGCATTGGAAATAAAAGATGAGAATAACAGGAAAATACTTCAAAATATATCGGATGATGAGTTGTCGCACTATGATTTTTGGAAAGATTTTACCAATAAGGATGTCCCTGTTTCCAGATTTAAAATATTTTTTTATTCGTTTTTGGCAAAGGCTTTTGGTTTAAGCTTTGGTTTGAAATTGATGGAGGGCGGGGAAGAGAGTGCGCAAGAAGTTTATGATAAATTAAAGGATATTGATCCCGCGGTAGAGAAAGTAATACATGATGAAGAGCGGCATGAAAGAGAAGTCCTGAATCTTATAGACGAGGAACGGCTGAAATATACCGGTTCAATTATTCTGGGTTTAAATGACGCTTTAGTTGAATTAACCGGCGCGTTATCAGGATTTACTCTTGCTTTGCAAAAACCAAAACTTATCGCTATTGTGGGTTTAATTACAGGCATAGCCGCGAGTTTATCCATGGCAGGGTCGGAATATTTATCCACAAAAGAAGAAGCAGTGCGTAATCCTGTTAAAGCCTGTGTTTATACAGGCCTCGCGTATATACTTACTGTTTTGCTTTTGGTATCGCCATTTTTTATTCTCAATAACCCTTTTTTGGCGCTTGGTTTGACAGTTTCTTTTGTGGCGCTGGTAATATTTATTTTTACTTTTTACGTTTCTGTTGCCAAAGGGATTAATTTTAAAACACGTTTTAGCGAGATGTTAGGAATAGCCTTGGGAGTAACAGTGCTGAATTTTATTATAGGATTATTAATCAGGAAATACCTGAATATAGATATATAATAGAGGAGAGAATTAATTATGGCCGGAAAGATAAATTTTAAAGGGCAGCCACTTAATCTCGCGGGGCGTTTTATAAAAGAAGGCATGATTGCTCCTGATTTTAAAGTTGCCTCGCAGGATTTAAAAGAAATAAGTTTATCCGATTTTGAAGGTAAAATAAAAGTTATTTCATCGTTTCCTTCTTTGGATACTCCGGTTTGCGACCTGCAGGTAAAAGAATTTAATAAAAGGGCTTTGGGTTTTACAGAGGATGTGGTAGTTATCGGCATAAGCAAAGACCTGCCTTTCGCGCAAAAAAGGTTCTGCCAGTTGAATGAGATTAAGAATGAAGTAGTGCTTTCAGATTATAAGACCTCTTCTTTTGGCATTAATTACGGCCTGCTTATCAGGGAGTTAAATCTTCTGGCGCGCTCAGTGCTTATCGTGGATAAGAATAATATTTTAAGGTATTTTAGTATTATTGAAGAATTAATCAATCCCCCGGAGTATGAACAGGCGATAAAGAAGCTTCAGCAGGTTATAAGTAATCCGGGTTCTTTGGTTAAACAGGAAATACCTGCGTATTGCAAACCATGCGAAATAGGCACCCCGCCTTTATCCGCGGATAAGATTAATGGATTGATGGCAGGCTATAAAGATTGGGAATTAGTTGAAGGTAAAAAACTGGTAAGAGAATTCAAATTTAATGATTTTATAGAAGCAAAATATTTCTTGGACCTTGCCGTTGTAATTTCAGAAGAGCAGGGCCATCATCCAAGTTTTTCTTTAGCATATAATAAATTAAAAATATCACTTACAACGCATGCTTCAGGCGGCCTGACAGAAAACGATTTTATCATGGCCAAGATCATAGGGCAATTAATTGATAATTAATATAACGTAAGCTCGACATAAGGTGGTTTATGGTAGCCGCCTCGCCTTTGGCGGGGCGTAATAAAACGCAGGCTGAAGCCCGCTACCACTATACCGATAACCTCTGAGTTATATCGAATTTGCGTTAAGATAATAATATGACTATAGAACATCATATTCATCACCGGATAGATAAACTTTCCCGTTTGAAATTAGCTATATTTCTTACCGCGTTTGCGATGGTAGTAGAATTTAGCGGAGGGTTTCTTTCTAACAGTTTGGCGCTTATATCTGATGCCGGGCATATGTTGACTCATTTGTTTGCTTTAGGCATGAGTTACTTTGCCATACTTTTAGCCTTGAAGCCGGTGACTAAAAAGCATACATACGGGCTTTATCGTGCTGAAGTTCTGGCGGCGTTTATTAACGGCATAGTGCTTATTTTTATTTCAGGCTATATTGCGTACGAAGCAATATTGAGATTTATAACTCCCAGAGAGATAAAGATTTATGAAATGCTTTTTGTCGCGGTATTCGGCTTAATAATTAACGGCATTACTATTTTTTTACTCGCTAAAATAAGTTACCGCGATTTGAATATCAGAAGCGCTCTTTTGCATGAATTAGGAGACACAGTTTCAAGCATAGCAGTAGTAACAGGCGCGGTATTGATTTTTTATACAGGCAATTATGTTATTGATTCAGTTTTATCTTTTATCATTTGTGTATTAATTGTAATATGGGCTGTGCGGCTTCTTATTGAATCTTCGCATATATTGCTTGAAGCGGCTCCCAGGCATCTGGATATAGATGTGTTAGTGGAAGTGATAAAATCAGAAATACCTGGGATATACCAGATAAACCATGTGCATGTCTGGAGTATAACCAGTTCTCTGTACGCCCTGACAGCAGAAGTGGTAATTGAAGACTGTCATTTAAGCAAAGCAAATGAGCTATTAGTTAAGATAAATGAAATGTTAAAAAAGAAGTTTAATATTGAGCATACAAATATACAATTTGAGTGTTTGTTGAAGAAGGGAGAAGAGTGAGATAAATGGCGAAAATAGAAATTAAAAAGGATATATATTGGGTGGGTTCGGTGGATTGGGATGTCAGGACTTTTCACGGGCATACTTACAGCACTAAAAGAGGCACTACTTATAACGCTTATCTGATTTTAGACGAGAAAGTGGCTTTGGTAGATACAGTTTATGGGCCATTTTCTTCTGAGCTTATTGAAAAGATAAAAGAAATTATTGACCCTTCAAAAATTGATTATATTGTAGTCAATCATATTGAGACTGACCATTCAGGAGCTTTGCCGGAGATAATGAAACTTTGCCCTAAAGCAAAACTTTTTGGCACCGCGAAATGTAAAGATGGTTTATATAAACACTATCATCAAAACTGGGATTTCCAGATAGTCAAGACAGCAGATAAGCTTTCTTTAGGAAAAAGAGAGTTAACTTTTATTGAAGCGCCGATGATTCACTGGCCGGACAGCATGTTTACTTATTGCCCGCAGGAAAAATTGCTTTTGCCCAATGATGCTTTTGGACAGCATTATGCTACTTCAGAGAGGTTTGATGATGAAACTGATACCTGCGCGCTTATGGATGAAGCGGCTAAATATTACGCTAATATACTTTGGCCGTTAAGCGGCGTGATTTTAAAGAAAATAGAAGAAATAAAAAATTTGAATATTCCCATAGATATGATCGCTCCCAGCCATGGAATTATCTGGCGCAAAGACCCCTCACTGATAATAAATGCCTATCTGCCGTGGGCTAAGAATGAAGTTAAGCCTAAAATTGTAGTTGTTTACGAGACGATGTGGAGATCAACAGAAAAAATGGCGAGGAAAATCGTAGAAGGCATTATTGATTCGGGCATAGAAGTAAAATTGTTTGATATCAACCAGAGCGGCCGCACAGAAATAATGAAAGAAATGCTGGATGCCGAAGGGTTTATTGTCGGTTCATCAACGCACGATAATGATATGCTTATTTCTATCGCGGCCTTTATGGAATTTTTAAAAGGCTTAAGCCCAAAAAACCGTATTGCCGCGGTATTCGGTTCATATGGCTGGGCTGGAGGAGCAATAAAAAATATTGAAGCTGAATTTAACAAGACAGGCATTAAAGTTGTTATCCCTTCTTTGGGAATTCAGTATGTACCGGATGAAGCGGGTTTAAAACAATGTTTTGATTTTGGGAGAGGCTTTGCAAGTAAATTAACGTGAGTTGGATATAAAGTTATTTTACCACGCGTTATATCTAAAAATAGGAGGCATTATGGGCCCTGTAGAAGCTTTAAGGCTGGCGTTGGCTAAAGAAAAAGAAACATTGGAATTATACCAAAAATTAGCTGAAACTTCACACACAGCAAAAGAAACATTTCTGTTTTTAATAGAGCAGGAAGAAAAGCATATGAAGGCAATAGAAGATAAAATTTATGAATTAAGCCAGTAAAAAATTGTGTTTCCTCTCCCGCAAGGGGAGAGGAAAAATAATAATAATGGGGTATTTTTGACAATACGTAATATTTTTAGAGGAGGTTAATATGGAAAAATACCGTTGTACAGTTTGTGGGTATATTTATGACCCGCAGTTAGGAGACCCTTCCGGAGGGATAAAACCCGGCACTGCTTTTAGCGATTTGCCCGGCAGCTGGGTGTGCCCTGAATGCGGTGTAGGCAAAGATATGTTTGAAAAGATTTAGAAAGATACATTATGCGTAAATTAGATGCTTTAGTAGTTAAATTCTTTCAGGAACAGAATTTTGTGATTGTTTCTACCATTGATAAAAAAGGTTTCCCGCATAGTTCCTGTAAAGGCATAGTAAAGATAGATAAAAACGGCAATCTTTATTTACTGGATGTTTATTTTAGAGAAACTCATGGCAACTTAATAAAAAATCCTAAAATAAGCATCACAGCTGTTAATGAACATAGTTTTAAGGGGTATTGCCTTAAGGGCAGTGCCAAAATATTAGACAAAAGCAAACTTAATCCGGAAATTATAGAATCATGGGAGAATAAGATTTCCGGCAGGGCCGCACAGCGTCTGCTTAAGAATGTGCGTGAAGAAAAATCACATTTAAGCCATCCGGAGGTGCTTTTACCTAAACCGGAATATATGATAGCTATGGAAGTTGAGGAGATAGTGGATCTTACTCCTTTGCATTTAAAAAAATAGGCTGTCACGAAAATCGTTCCAGCCTGTGATTACACGGATTTTAGAAAAGATTACATTGATTTTTAACAATGAGGTGGCTGTTGCGAAATGCCTTTTTTGTTATTGCCCGGCTTGTCCGTGCAATCCAAGAATTGGCAATTCTCGTCGACAAAAGTTTTCTGGATTCCCCGAATAAGCATGCCCTCTGATTTAATCAGGGGGTCGGGGAATGACAGAAAAAAACCATTTCGCAACAGACTTATGAGAGGTTGATGATGCCAAATATTATTTCAGGAAGTGAAGTAGTGGAATTAGGCGTTGAAATTGAAAAAAACGGCAGGGATTTTTATAACGCGTTGGCGCGTAATTCTAAAGATGAAGCTATAATTAAAATCTTTGATTATCTCGCAAAAGAAGAAGAGAAGCATATCCAGGTTTTTAAAGAATTATTGGAAAAAACCAAGGATTCCAAATTGCCTCAGATTTCCGCGGATGAATATTTTACTTATATGAATTCATTAGCAAGCGAGTACGTATTTACGCGAAAAGATAAAGGCAAAGATATAGCCAAACAGGTCACCAGCGATAAACAGGCAGTGCTTATGGGCATCGGGTTTGAAAAAGATTCTATAGTTTTTTATGAAGGGATAAAGGAAACAGTCCCTGAACAAGGCCGGCAGGCAGTTGATGAATTGATCAGGCAGGAGCAAAAACATTTAAGTACATTATTGGGGTTAAAAGTAAAGTTAGGGTAAGAAGAATCATCGCGGAGTTAATAATCTGGAGGAAAATATGGCGAAGAATGTTAAAGTGTATAGTACTTCTACCTGCCCTTTTTGTATCAGGGTAAAACAGTTTTTAAAAGAAAGCAATATCGCTTTTGAAGATATTGATGTGGCCGCGAATGAGACGGCGGCAAAAGAGATGGTTGATAAAACCGGACAGATGGGTGTGCCTGTTTTGGATATTGAAGGAGAAATCATTATAGGCTTTGATAAGGAAAAGATAAAATCCGCGTTGGGGTTATAATTATGATTACAGCTGTAAAATGTTATTTCCCCCTTTGAAAAAGGGGGATTAAGGGGGGATTTAGAGACTAAAATCTCCCCTAACCCCTCTTTGAGTCTGTTGCAAAATACTTTTTTGTCATCCTGCGATTTAATCGCAGGATCTATTGTCGTCGATAAAATGTTTATGGATTCTGCGGTCAAGCCCTCGGCTTCGCCGCGAGGCGAGCCGCAGAATGACGAATTTAAGGCAT
>JBDRLG010000099.1:0-3590 GCA_043813255.1 Candidatus Omnitrophota bacterium | reverse complement strand
TCAAAACGGGTAATCTTTTTTATAAAAGACCTGCCGGATTTTATGTTTGCCCAAAACTGCCTTTTGCCTATGCCTGAAGGAGCAACCACCCCTATTCCTGTAACCGCGATTTTTTCCATATTTTATCCTTCAAAACCCTCCCACAAAGAGGAGAGAATTTATTAAACCTTCCCTCCACCTTGTGGGGAAGGGTTAGGGAGGGGGTGAATTTACTTTCTCATCCCTCAAATCTTTTTACAACCAGCGAAGAATGTATCCCTGAAAACCCGCTGCTTGTTTTTAAAATTGTGTTTACTCTTTTTGCCCGCGCGGTATTAGGTATATAATCCAAATCGCATAGCGGGTCTTTTTCATCCTGATTTATCGTCGGAGGAAGAATATCATTCTGAAACATCATACAGCACATAGTCAATTCCACCGCGTTTGCCGCCGCCAGAGGATGCCCGATCATTGATTTCAGCGAACTAATAGGCAGTTTATACGCGTAATCGCCAAAAACCATTTTATAAGCGCTTGTCTCAAATATATCATTCATGCGCGTTGATGAACCATGCGCGTTAATATGCCCTATTTCCTCAGGCTTAAGCTCCGCGTCTTTTAGCGATAGATTTATGCAGTTTGCCATTGCTGAGCCGTCAGACGGCAAGTCAGTCATATGAAAAGCATTACAGCTTGTGCCAAAACCGACTACTTCGCAGTAAATCCGCGCGCCGCGTTTTAACGCGTGGTTTAATTCCTCCAAAATTAATATGCCCGCGCCTTCAGATAAAACAAACCCGTCGCGCTTTTTATCAAACGGCCTGCTTGCCGAAGCAGGGTCGGCGTTTCTGCTGGAAAGCACGTTAACCACGTCAAAAGCCCCGAAAGTAATCGGCGTAATTGGAGCTTCCGCTGCTCCGGTAACCATAATATCATGCTCTCCATCCTGAATCGTTTCCAATCCAAAACCAAGAGAATCCGTCCCGGCAGTACAACCAGTGGACAAAGTATCACAAATACCTTTTAATTTATAGCGCGCTGAGATTTCAATAGATGGGGTATTAAACATTGCCGCGTCATATAAATCCGGCCTGACCCGGGAAGGATCTATAGCATCTTTTCCATTATCAGTAACTAAAACAAATTCTTCTTCCATATATTTTGTGCCGCAGATCGCGTTAGCAAGGCAAACGCCTATTCTATCCGGATCTTCTTTAGACAAATCCAGAGAGCTGTCTTTCATCGCCATATCAGCGGCAACTACGCCAAACTGAACATACCTATCCATCCTCACCGCTTCTTCATGGGTAAGGCCAAGCTTAAACGGGTCATAATCCCTTACTTCCGCGGCAATCCTTGTATTAAACATAGATACATCAAAACTATCCACCAGCCTAACGCCTGATTTTCCGGAAATCATCGCTTTCCAAACATTATCCTTGCCAATGCCATTAGGAGATATAACTCCTATACCTGTTATTACTACGCGTCTTTTTTTCATATTTATCCTTTAATAATTCTTTAAATTTCCTCCCCCTTGTGGGGAGGACAAAAGAAGGGGAAATAAATTATTTATACCCCTTCCCTAACCCCTCCCACAAGGGGAGGGGAATCTTTACTTATTTTTCTCTTGAAACTTTAAACACAATATTTCCCCCATCAGGGCAAGTAACTGTATCAACTCCATCAGGGTCTTTCATAAAGAAAAATTTCGCGCCGAAATTAAGCGCGAATAACGCGGGAAACGCGGTATGAAATGCCGCCCCGCAAAACCCGGGAATACATTTCAACCCTGTTGTTTCCCATTTATCACCAACTTTATAATTAAAAGTGCATTTGCCTTTTGCTTTCACAACTTCAATAACCATATTTTTAGGATTAGGGCCTTTGTGATTCGGGTCTTTTGGCACTGTTTCTACATTACCCTGTTTATCAAGTATTTCAGCCTTAAATTCGAGTTTTCCTCCATCGGGACAAGTCACCAGTAAAGACCTCTGATTATCCCGGAAACCGAATTTAGCGCCAAAGCTAAGCGCGTAAATCACAGGGAATAACGCGTGCGCCAGTCCAAGGCAAAAATGTTTAGGAGGATGGGTAAAATCTTCAAGCAAAATCTCATCGCCGATTTTATAGCCGTGATAACATTCGCCGAATACATTAGTAACAGTTAATTTTAGTTTTGGGAAAGGGGTATTTACCATTTTTTATAAACATATTGGTAGCCGTCCCGCCTTTGGCGGGGCGTTGCGCAAGCTAAAGCTTACGACTACCATAAATTACCTTACGTTTAACTAACATTATTTAAACCGACAGCTGATACTAATTCTTCTTTACTAAAAAACCTATTAGTCTTTTCAACTTCATGCACCATCTCAACCAATTTCTCATTTAATGGCGCTTTTAAAGAATTCTCCGCGGCAAGATTAACAAACTCTCCGTTAATATAATCTATTTCCGAAAGCCTGCCCCTTTTTATGCTCTGCAATATTGAACCATATAACGGCTCTTTACTCAAATTAGCCATAATTCCGGAAAAAATCCCTGCCGCCTGATCCAAAGGCATTTCAGCCAGTTTACTTAATCTTTCCACAGGGAAATCCGGCAAAGAAACCAAGTTAATCCCACTTTTCTTAATTATATCCAAGCCTTCTTTCCATATCGCGATACTTATCCGGCTGACTTCCAAATCCCTAAATGCCTCTTGCATACTCATACCCAATATTGCCGCTATGCAGTTATTAGCGTTAACAAATATTTTAAGAAATTTCATTCCCCTGATATCCTGCGCCACTGTTACCGGAAATACTTCATTTAAAAGAACAGCTGTTATTTCTAATTTATTCTCATTAATAAATCCCCCCTTAATCCCCCCTTTTTCAAAGGGGGGTGAGGGGGGATTTTTACCTTTAGCATCAAACATATTACCTATAACCCAATTACCCTCAAAGTTATGAATTACTTTTCCCGGTTCTAAATAAGTAGCGCCAAACATCACTATACTGGAAATAATATTTTCTTTGGGAATATAACGGCTGGAAATCTCGTCTGCCTGAACCCCATTTTGAGTAGTCAAAACCAATGAAGTTTTTAAAAATTCCGAATTCTCTTTTAACGTTTTTTCTAAATCCTGAGTCTTAACAGCCAGAATTACCAAATCGTATTCTTTGTCAAGCCGCGGGTAAACATCAATATCTACCCTGAATTCTCCCCGCGCGCCGCTAACCTGCAGGCCTTTTTCTCTTATTGCTTTAACTGATTCCGGCGTACCTATTAATACAACGTCTTTATTCTTAAGCTTTAAATACGCGGCAACTAAACTTCCAATAGCTCCCGCGCCAATAACCGCGATTTTATTCATTATTAACAATCTGTCTTTTAGGAAAACCGTATCTTTTATAATCAAACCCTGTCTGCTCCAGAAGGCGAATCATCATGCTATAAAACGGGGAAGGCACATCGGAAAAAAACGCGGATATGACATCCTGCTCTTCAACCTGCGCTATATTTCTCAACCGCGCGTTTTCCTGAGCTTTTATGCTCACAGCGCTTTGCGCGATATGGCGGTGAAAAATAGGCAGTTTTGAAATAAGCAGTTCAAACTTCTCTTGTGT
>JBDRLG010000098.1:0-18633 GCA_043813255.1 Candidatus Omnitrophota bacterium | reverse complement strand
GTCCCGATGTCTCCCTCTTCCTTGCAACATCTGGTTCGTTACCTCTCCAGACGTGGATTCGGTGTTGGGCTGGCGGCTAACCTTTACCCTAGCTGGACTCTCACCAGCAAGAACAGCTACACTTCCCTCGGCGCACTCATAGAACTTTTAACATTACCTTTAATACCCAATAAATCTCTCAGTTAAAATATTTTTATCGCTGCAGCCTAATTTTAAAGACAAAGCTTTCATCATATCAACCATGGCATTGGGCCCAAAAATAAAAATCATCCTTTGTTCAAAGTCAGAGGTATTTTCTTTTAACATTTTTTCATCAATGTACCCGGAAAAACAAGATTTGTCCTTAGGCTGGCAGTCTGTTAATGTGTAATAAACCTTAATATTTTTATTTATCTGCCGCCAATTATCCAATTCTTTTCTAAAAGCTATATCTTCATCTGTACGGTTTGAATAAAATAAAGAAACATCCGTATCTAATTTTTTCTCTATTATATACTCGATAATGGAAATTACCGGGGTTATTCCAATGCCGCCGATAAGAAAAGCAATTTTTTTATACTCTTCTTTAAATACGCACTTGCCCATAGGGGCCTTAATTTGGATTTTATCTCCCAGCCTTAAATCCCTCAGGTTTTGTGAAAATCTGCTGGCGCTTAATTTTTTGCTAAGCTCAAAATAATCTTTAGTGGGAGAAGATGAAAAAGAAAGGTATTTATTGACCTGCCTGTTTTCTATATGCTGGCCGTCAAAAATAATCTGCGCGGCCTGCCCGGGGGAAAAATCGATTTTATCTTTTATTTTAAACCTAAAGCTCTCAACTTCAGGCGTGCGTTTTATTCTATCGGTTAAATGCGCTATAATCTCTCTCAAATAAACGCTCCCCTTTTAAACTTTAATAAAAACACCTTTAGTTATAACCATTCCGTCATTCTGCCCCGACGTAACGCCGGGGCAGAATCTGATCCTGCGATCAAGCCGCAGGATGACAACTGCGATCAAGCCGCGGGATGACATTTTTCTATGTTTTCCTCTCTTCTTAAAAACTGCCTTTCAAGTTTTTTTCTTCAATAGAAGAAATTTCTTTTTTTAACGCTTCCGGCAAAGCCAAAACATCCACATCCATAAATCCTCTGACTATTATAGACTGTGCCTGATCTCTGGATAAGCCGCGGGCGCATAAATATTCTATTTCGTCTTTATTTATCTTTCCTATAGCTGCTTCATGGGACATATTAACATCGCGGAAATCCGATTCCATTTCCGGGATAGCGTGAATAACGCCCTTTTCCGAAATGATTAAACCGCGGCATTCCAAATGCGCTTTTATTTCTTTGTTTTCTGCTTTTAAATGGCCGCGGGCAATAACCTTGCCTCCTAAAGAGACAGCTCTGGAAATAATTTCTGCCTGAGTATTCTTGGCCTTTAATATAGCCCGCGAACCGATATCCTGCAAAGACCCGGGGAAAGATAATATTAAAGAATTAAAACTCGCGCGGGAGTTTTCTCCCTGAAGGACTGCTGTAGGATACATAACAACTTCTTTAACCGGCTTCAAGCAGACATAATTAGAAACAAAACTAGCACCCTCTTCTAGCAAAGCAACACTCATTGGCTTAACCGATATATCTTCTTTCCATGAATGCACCATAGTAAAATTAAGATACGCGCCTTTTTTAATAAAAAACTCGGATATTCCCAAATGAAAAGCTTCATTCGCGGCTTTTGAAGCGGCGCATCCGGTAATAATATAAACTCTCGCGCCCTCTTCTAATATTACTATATTATGGACTTTTTGTTGAAAACTTTTGGATTTTAAAAAAAGGCAGGCCTGTATGGGAAGTTCCACGGTTTGGTTCTTTTTGACACGTATAAAATATCCGCCTTGAGTATCTTCAGGATAATTACGGCTTAATGATTCAAATGCTTTACCATAATACTGTTTTGTTTCAGGAAATTTAACTAATGCCTCTTCTATCCCACAGATATCTATTCCTTTATGTATGCTTTTAAAAAAATTAACACTACTGTCCTGCTGAAGGAAACTCGCGGAACGTGATTCTTGAGTTAAATCAATACCTGCTGAATTTAACGCTTGCTTATCAGAATCATCAAAATTATTATTCAACTCTCTGTGGCTCATGGCAAACCTTGCATTTTTCATACCCGTCTTTACGGATATTTTCAAACATTTCTTTAGGATCCCCTACGCACCACAGGCGGCCGTCAATCATTACACAGCCTCTTTTAGCTTTTATATAATCCAGAATATACCCCGTATGCGTAATAATAAAAGCTGATTTCCCGCCCTGTTTAAGGTACTCATTCAAAACATCGCCCATTATCGATATATTTTCCAAATCAACGCCTGACTCCGGCTCATCCAGCAGAAGGAGCTCGGGGTTCTGCAGAGTAATTTGAAACAATTCAGACCTTTTCATCTCCCCGCCGGAAAAATCAAGGTTAACATCTCTCTCCAAATGGTTTATTAAAGATAATTTTTCAGACATTGACTTAATTTTTTCTTGATCTTCTGACAAAAATTCAGCTATCTGGTGCAGTTTTACTCCTCTGATTTTTGGCGGGTGCTGGTACATTATTCCGATTCCCAGCTTCACTCTTTCTTCTATAGCAAGATTATTTATCTTTTTACCTCTATAAATTATTTCACCATCTTTTATTTTATACCCGCTAAAACCCATAATAGCCTTTATAAGAGTAGACTTGCCGCTGCCATTAGGGCCAAAAAGAATAGCAATATCACCTTCTTTAATATCAAAGGTGATATTCTTAAGTATTATTTTACCCGAAGCCTCAACTGTAAGATTATTTATTTCAAGCATAAAAGATTTTCAGTGGCATGGTAGCCGCAGGCTTTAGCCTGCGTTTTACTGCGCAAGCTGAAGCTTGCGGCTACCATAAATTACTATATCTCAAACTCAGGTTTATTGTATACCAATCTAACCTCAAAGTAAATCACGGTTTCCCACTTCTTATTGACTTTTTTCCACTTCAAGTTAATCATTTACCCCTTCCAAACAAACCAAATAAATAAATACCCCGCCCCTACCGCGGCTAAAGTAAACGGTATGCCGATTTTCATAAAATCACTGAATCGCACTGTATAGCCTTCTTTTTTAAGCAGGCCGCAGGCAACAATATTGGCTGAGGCACCGATAGGAGTAATATTGCCGCCTAAACTTGCTCCTATAAGCAGTCCAAATAGAAACAAAGACGGATTAACCTGAAGTTTATTTGACATAGAAATAGCCACTGGAAGCATTGCCGCTAAAAATGGGACATTATCTACAAATCCTGAAATTAATACCGCGATAAATACCAATAAAGTATAGCCCAAGAATATATTATTACCTATAATTCCTGAAAGAAAAACAGAAATAGCTTCAATCCATCCGGCCAGAGCAATACTTCCTACCAAAATAAATATCCCCATCAGGAAAAAAGTTGTTTCCCAGTCTAATGACTTTATATTTTCTAAAACAGGGCCTTTATTTATTATTTTTCCCCATAACAACGCGATTACCGCGAATACCATACAAATAATACCTGCCATAGAAGAAAATCCCGTGTCCAAAAATGAAGAAATAGCCAAAGCTAGAATAAGAAGGATTAAAATAATTGCCGGCACCCATGATTTGACTTTTTCAACCGCGATAAGCTGGGTTCTTTCTTTATGCTTTCTGAAGATAAAATATAATACTATAAAAGAAACAATTGCTCCCAGCTCAACGGCAAAAAACATGCTTGGCCGGCCTTTATAAAAGAAAAAATCCCCGAAATTCATTTTGGCAAAACCCGCGAGAAGCATACTTGGAGGGTCTCCGATAAGAGTTGCCGCGCCTTGTAAATTGCTTGATATAGCAATCCCTATCATCATATTCATAGGATTGATTTTTAATTTCTTTGCCAGCGACAAAGCAATAGGAGCGACAATTAAAACCGTTGCCACATTCTCAACAAACGCGGAAATAAAACCTGTTAACGCGCAGATTAATAACATTGCCCAGCAGGTATTTTTTGCTTTATCAACGATTATCTCAGCAATATAAGCGGGCACGCGGCTTTCCATAAAAACATCCGCGACAACTAATGTCCCCACGAATATGCCCATGACATTCCAATTAACCGCCCAAAAAGCCTGTTTTAAAGAAATCACGCCGGTCAAAACCAGCAGGATTGCCGAAACAACTGAAACATGCGCTCTTTTTTTAGGCAGAATTACAAACAACAGGTAGGCTATGATAAAGAGTATTAACGAAATGGCTTTCGCGTTCATTTAATGATATTTCTTATTTTTAAAACTTCTTCTATTTTAATTATTAAATCTTTAGCATCCACTGGTTTTACCAAATAATATTCATCATAAAATTTCATTGCCTTAAGTTTAGATAAATGGCTTTCCAAAGCCGTAAGTATTATAACCGGAATTTCTTTACAAATACTGTCTTGCTTTAATTGCTGAAGGACAGCAAAACCATCCATTTCCGGCATGACCAAATCTAAAATAATCAAATCAGGTTTTATTTTTTTCGCTGCCTCCAGCCCTTTTGCCCCGCTTGTTGCTGTATGCACAATAAAATCTCCCAGCGCTTCTATATGCTTTTTTATTAAAAAACAGAAATCCTCTTCGTCATCAATAAGCAGTATTTTCTTTTTTTCCATATACTATAACCTCCTTAGCAGATCAGCGGCAACCTTCTTTCCTGAAAGAAGCATACCACCGAATATAGGCCCCATTCGAGGAGCCCCATATACCGCGTTGGCGCACATACCGCATACATAAAGCCCGGGGCAGACTTCTTTTGAATTAACGAGGATAATATCCTCCGCCACATGCGCCCACATGGACTTCTCCCCTATTACCTTGCCTGTTTTAGTGTTAAGCTTTATCCCTGACTTTCTTTCCACAATGCGCACAATTTCAGCGGCATGGCCTGTGGCATCAACCACGAATTTTGCCCGCATGGAAATCGGATCCACATGCAAACGCGCCATTTCTACTGCTGTCCAGTTTAAAACTAATCCGCATACCCGTTTATGCTGTACCATCACATCTTCGGCGCTGATAAGATTAAACACTTTTAACCCCGCTTTAACCGCTTTTGAACATATTGTAGACACGCATTCTATGGAATCAGCAAGATAATAATGTTTATCGTAAAGCCTGACATTAACTGTAAATTCCTCCAGTATTTTTTTCGCCTTATCCTGAACAACGATTTCATTAAACATAATCCCGCCGCCCCACATACCGCCCCCGACAGATAATTTCCTTTCAAACAAAACTACTTTTTTTCCCGCCTTAGCTAAATAATAAGCGCAGCACATGCCTGCCGGCCCGGCCCCCACAATCGCCACATCAACATCAAGCGCCTGAATTAATTTATCTTTATAAGATTCAATTATCGCCTTGGAAATTTTAACCTCATCAAGCTGCATACTATTCCTCCTGTAAATTAAAATGGTTCATTCATAAATAATGTGAAAGAATGAATATAATACATTGGCATATTAAGAGATATGCGAAAATAACAGTTGCGCATGTTAAAAGGTTGTTTGTAATTATTAATAGTTTAGCATAGAAAAGCGTGTCATTGCGAGCCACGAAGTGGCGCGGCAATCCTAATAAGGTTGCCACGGGCTTCGCCCTCGCAATCAGACTGTGTCACAATCTATATTTTAACGCGGTAGCCGCCCCGCCAAGGCGGGGCGTTTCCGACGCTGGTAAAACGCTCCGCTTACGGAGCGGCTACCAAAAATGCAATTACGACACAGTCTGAATGACACATTACTTCCCACAATAATTACGAAAGAGCCATTAAAATTATATTATTATGGGAGGACGCAAGGCCCTCCCCTACGTATTTATTATATTCACCAAATATGTTTTCTCTGGTATTTGGATTTTTTCTCCCCTGTCTATCTATTTATCTTGCTAAAGGTAACTTTATTTTAAAAGTAGTGCCTTCATCTTCCTTGCTCTCTACTTCTATCTCTCCTTTGTGCTGCTTTATAATATTATAAACCAGAGACAATCCTAACCCTGTACCTTTTCCTATATCTTTTGTTGTATAAAATGCTTCAAATATCCTGCTTATATTTTTCTCTGGTATCCCTATACCCGTATCAGATATATTAACATAAATATAGTTATTATCTTTGTTATATTGGCTCTTAATCAGAATATCCCCTCCTTTTCTGCCGGATTTTTTCTGAATAGCCCAATGGGCATTTATTATTATATTTAAAAAAACCTGCTGTATAGCCAAAGAATCCCCTTTAAAAAACGGCATATCCGGATCAATTTCTCTTTTAATGCGGATATTTTCCAATGACATCTCATATCCTATCAAATCTATAACTTTTATAATAGATTCAGCAATAGAAAACTTTTCAAATTTACCTATTGAAACATGAGAAAACCCCAATAAATCCTGGGTTATTTTATTGCATCTAATTATCGAATCTTCTATAACATTAACCAGCCTCTTTAGTTCTTCCGGGCTGAATTCCTTTTTTTGTTCTATCCATATTTTAATTAACTGCGCGTTATTTAAAATAACTGTGAGAGGATTATTTATCTCATGCGCGACTCCCACGGCCAACTGGCCGATAGCCGCCATCTTGCCTGCTTGAACAAGCTGTGAATGAGTCCTTCTTAATTCATCATTGGTATTAGCAAGCTCTATTAAATTTTTAGTCAATTTATTCGTTCTCTCTTCTACCATATTTTCCAATTTACGGTTATACTCTTCTAATTTATTCTTCGCCTCTTCTATTTCTTTAATCATCTTCATCCGCTCGGTTACATCACGGCTTATATGGATAAATCTGGTTATCTGCCCTTTCTCATCAGGCAAAGGATGAGCGATAACCTCAACATAAAAAGGGCGGCCTTCTTTATCAAAATGAGTATGTAAAACACCTATTTTTTGTTTTCTTTTGCTGATATCTAAAATCGGACAGATATCCAACGGCTCTTTACAAGGCTCATCCAGATGATGAGTGAGTTTATAACAATAACTGCCAATTACCTCTTTTTCCTCTAAATGGCTTAATTCTCTTGTCTTTTTATTTACCCATAAAACTTTAAATTTATCGTCTATCAACATAATTTCTTCATCAATGCCATTAGTAATAGTAGATAATAATTTCTCAGACTCTTCTATTTTCCGGTAATAAGCTTCCATCCCCTCTACCATATAGTTAATTTGCTTTGCTATGCCTCCTATTTCATCGCTGCTGCCGATATCCAGGCGGACATTTAATTTCCCCTTTCTTATTTCTTCCATTTTTACAGCCATATCCCGCAAAGGGCGGAAAGTAAACTTGACTACAACTATAGCAACAATACCCAGAATAAAGGTATCTATAAAAGCGATTATTACCGGAGAAACCTTTTCTAATATAGGCAACTTAACAATAATCGCCATGATAAAAAATTCAGCAACAATAATCGATATAATTAATTTTACCGCCAGAGTCAAGCTGACCTTCTTCATTACAAACTAACCTTTCTTATTTAATTACCCTATTTTTTTTATAGCTAATAAACTTCTTAATTTTCTTATCCAATTCCGAATAAATATACGGTTTAGTAAGATAATCAACCACTCCCAATTCATATGCTTTTTTAATATCCGCCGGATTAGCTAAAGCGGAAATAACAATTATAGGGACATCGCGTGTCTGCTCATCTGAATTCAACATCTGGCATACTTCCAAACCACCCAAGCCCGGCATAAGTAAATCCAGCAGGATAATATCAGGGCCAAAAGATTTAATGCTTTTCATTATTTCTTTCGGGGCACTAAGCCCTTCGACTTCAAAATCCGATGTCAATAACAGGTTTTTTAAACTCTCTAAAGCCGGTAAATCATCCTCAATAATGAATACTTTATCTTTAGGCATCTCTCCCCCCTATTATTGTACATTATATTTATTAAAAATCTAAACGAAATAAAAAATTACCGCTAAAACTTTCCCGGTATTACAGCCGCGCAATATTCACATTTGCCTTCTTTTAGATGATTTTCCAACACGCTGAAAAACTTTCGTTTAATCAAAATTTTATCGCAATTATGGCAGTATGTATCATTACCCCAGCTATACACATTACCCGCGTAAATATAATTAAGCCCCGCGTCTTTTCCTATACTAAATGCTTTTTTAAGTGTCTTCTCCGGGGTTGTTATATAATCAATAAAGATATACTCCGGATTAAATTTAGAAACATGCCAAGGCATATTTTTATCAATCCCCGCGATAAATTCCGCGATATCGCGCAATTCCTGCTCTGAATCATTCTCTCCCGGCACAATTAAAGTTGTTATTTCAACCCAAATCCCCATTTCTTTCATAAGCCTGATAGATTCCAATACCGGTTCAAGAGCTGCCGAGCAGATTTTGCGGTAAAATTCATAACGGAAAGATTTAAGGTCAACATTCGCCGCGTCCAGATACGGCCCAATCATTTCCAAGGCCTGTTTAGTCATATAGCCGTTAGTAACAAAATTATTATAGAGGCCTTTTTCTTTAGCAAGTCTTGCCGTATCTAAAGCATATTCAAAAAAAATAGTCGGCTCAGTATAAGTATAAGAAATACTCTTACATTTAGAATCTAAAGCTGTCTTTACTATTTCCTCAGGAGATAACTTCCTGCCTTCAGAAACATTGCTATTATGAAAATTAACCTGTGAAATCTGCCAGTTCTGGCAAAATCCGCAATGAAAATTACAGCCTATAGTGGCAAAAGAAAAACTATTAGACCCGGGCAGGAAATGATATAAAGGCTTTTTTTCAACAGGGTCAACTCCCGCGGTAATCACTTCGCCATAAACACGAGTATATAAAACCCCGTCAATATTCTGCCGGACCCCGCAGAACCCGAATTGCTCTTCGGCTATTTTACAGTGATGCGCGCAAAGAAAACAAGAAACCAGTTTATTATCTAATTTTTCATAAAGCAGAGCTTCTTTCTTCATTTTTTCCATCTCCTTAAAGGGACAACAGAAGAAATACCTATAGTTTTAAAATCACAAAAGCCCCAATCCTATTTACTCTAATACATACAATAAATTCTATTCAACCAGATAACCATTTTGCTCGCGCTTTTCTAATACCTCCCATGCTTAAATTCTCATACCTGACAATATTTTATTTTCAAGAGGATTAACCTCAAGTATATTTTCTTCTCCTGCCTGTATTTTTTTAAATCCTATTTTTAAAATAGATTTATCTTTGTTATTACAATAATAACAAGTTATACTGCAGCAAAGGCGGATTAAATCTTCATTCAATATTCCGCGGGCAAGAGAAGTTGGCCCTGCGACATTGCCCGGAGGAATAAACAGGAAATCATTTTCTTTTGCCGCGTTCTCCAGTTCTTTATTTTCTCTTTCATCACGGCCTACGATTAATTTGGCTGTTTCTGATATCCTGAAATGCCTGCCTGTTTTTAATAATTCCACATTATCTGTATTCAATTCTCCGTGGCTAATCAAATCTTTAATTTTTTTTATAAATTCCGGTTCAGTTAATAAACATCCTCCGCCAGCCGCTAAATAATCACTAATCTTAAATTTTTCAGCCAAGGCTAACTGCGGTTTACGGCTGCGGCTGTTAAAATCCAGCAGAAAATCTTTATTAACCCAGCCTTGTTCTTCGGGGATAGTCTTGGGCAATAACTGCGCGGACAAAGGCCTTAAAACTAAACCTTCAAGGCCGCATTCTTTATCCATAATCAGAAAGTTTCTTTTAGTCTGCGACATCGGCCTCTGGCCAAGCACTTCTCCTGTAACAATGAATGAAGCCTCTTGCTGAAGCATTAATTCTTTTGCTTTCTTAAGCATAAGTATTTTACAATCTATACATGGGTTCATATTAGACCCGTATCCATGCTTCGGGTTTAAAAGAAGCGCAAAAAAATCCGTAGAGATATCTACTATTACTGCTTCCCGCCCTAAATTACTGTTTATAATTGCGATTTTATCTTTAGCGTTAGAAAATAATGCCTTCTCTTTCTGATGAAAAGGGATATTAAAATATACCAGAATAACTTCTATGCCTGATTTCTGCATTAATCGCGCCGCCAGAATCCCATCAAGCCCCCCAGAGACCAATGCTATTGCTTTCATAAAATCAGCTCTCAGCTTTCAGCAAAAAAATAAATTAAGAATAACATATAAACACTTTCTGCTATTTTGCATTTTTATCCTCTAACAGCTAAATTAAGTATTGTGCCGACAATCAGGCTGACGGTTATCATTATTAAAATTGATTTCATCAAACCTTTAACTCCTAATTCTTTTAACAATACCGCGAATGTGGCAATGCAGGGAAAAGACATCGCGAGAAGTACCACGGAAATTAATAACTGTTTAGCGCTTAATCCCAAAGGCCCAAGCATCCCTACAGCTACATCTTTTCTTAAAAACCCTATTGTCAAAGCCACAACAGCTTCTTTTGGCAGGCCGAATAAGCCTTTAATTATTGGCGCGGATATATTAGTTATAAAATCAAATAATTTTAAAAAAATCAAAACATTAATTATTAAAACCCCCAACAATACTACAGGAGCCGCTTCAAATATAAAACCTTTGACGCGAAAAAACAGTTTATGAAAAAACGTATGTAAAGGGGGGAATCTATATGGGGGTATTTCCAATAAAAACTCTGGGCTATAACCTTTTAAAACCTTGTTTAAAATAAGCCCCAGAATTATCATTACTAAAAATAAAATCGAATAAACTCCTGCCACATAAAAACCTCCAAAAGCACCCAATAGCCCGAATATCATTGCCTGCAAAGGCACACAAGGTATCCCTATAGAAATCAAAGTGGCGGCAATAAACCTTTCGCGTTTTGACTCCAAAACTCTGGTAGATAATATCCCGGGCACATTACAGCCAAAACCTAACAGCACAGGTATAATCGCGAATCCATGAAGCCCAAGCCGATGAAGTAAATTATCCAGCAATATTGCTAAACGCGGCAAATAACCTATATCTTCTAATAAACTTAATATAAAATAAAAAGATATAATATACGGCAGGACCATGGCAAATTCAATATATGGCGCGGTTGTTAAAAGCCCTAGAGACTGCTTAAAATCAATATTGCCCGCGATTAAATCACCGATAAGCAAATGATGCAAAAATCCTTCCTGTCCAAGGGATAAACTAAGGCGTTCTAACAACGGCTTATAAAAATTAAAGAACAGAGGGTCAAATATTTTATTAATCAACAACTCACCAAAAAAACGCACTAATTTATACGCCAAAAAAATAACTCCCGCGGACATTAAAATACCGCTTACCGGCCTAACTGAAGCATCTTCCAAAACTTCTCTTAAAGTATGGTGCCTGTGAGTAAGCTGCTGCGCGGATTCAACAATATCGCCTATCTTCTGCCAGCGCTGGCGATGATCAATCTTATCCCTAAATTTAGGGGAAGCTTCATTTACTCTTTCAAGCAGTAATTTTATCCCTACACCCGTCAGGGCGCAAGTAGGAATAACTGGTACAAATAATGATTCCTCTAATTTTTTCGCGTCTATATGAACACCTTTATGGCCGGCCTCATCGCACATATTTAAACAAACAACAACCTGATAGCCCTGTTCAATTAACTGCAGAGTCAAAAACAGGTTTCTTTCTAAATTCGTAGCGTCAATAACATTAATAACAACAAACTCTTCTTTATTATGTTCTTTAAGCAAAGTAACAGCCACTTCTTCAGCTTTAGAGGATGGCTCAAGAGAATAAGTGCCGGGCAAATCTATAACTTCAATCCTATCCGCCGCGGATTTAAAATGGCCTTTAATTATCTCAACACTTGTCCCTGGATAATTCGAAGAAATTACCTGAACTCCGGTAAGGCGGGAAAAGACCACGCTCTTTCCAACATTAGGATTGCCTATTAAAAAAATATTTTTTATCATCTATTCTTTTGCTTAACGTGGTTTTGACATAAACTAATTTATGGCAGCCGCAAGCTTTAGCTTGAGTTTTATAACGCAGGCTAAAGCCTGCGACTACCGGCATAATAACAGACTATGTATTATATCAAATCCGCGTTATTTAATAATAATTTTACCTGCCACGCCATGCCCTAAAGCGATAACCGCCCGTCCTGCCTTTACTGTAACCGGGCCTCTTAAAGCAAAGTGGCTCAGCTTGGTAATTTCTTTACCTGGATAAATACCCATGCTCATCAGCCGGTTTTGCAGTCCGCTGCCGCCTTCTATTTCCGCGACAACGCCTTTATGCTTTGATTTCATCTGAAGCAATGTTATTTTTTTCATATTTAATGCGAATCTACCATCCGGGCTAACAAAATAAACAGAATTCCTAATATAAAGGAGATTATTGAAAGGAGGCTTCTTTTTTTATCGCTTTGTTTATGCAGTTCGGGGATAAGGTCACAGCCCGCGATATAAATAAATCCGCCGGCAACAATAGGCAGGAGATAACTGGAAAAATTCTTGATGATTTCAGAAAGAGGATAACCCAGGGCTGTCCCCAAAATACAAGTAAGCGCGCTTAAAAAGTTATAAAAAAGAGCTTTGCTCTTTTTAAAACCTCCATATACTAAAACCCCAAAATCCCCAATCTCCTGAGGGATTTCATGGAACATAATCACCAAAGTGGTAATGACTCCAAAATGAATACTCACCACAAAACTCGCCCCGATAACAAGCCCATCGGCGAAATTATGTATACCGTCTCCGATAAGATTCAAATAAGTAAAAACATGCACATCACAAACGCCTTTATGGCAATGCCGCCAATGGAGGTATTTTTCTAAAATAAAAAATAATACAAAGCCTACAATAGTATAAAAAAACACATGCTGTGAACTGGATTGTTCCAGAGATTCCGGTAAAATATGAAGAAAAGCGCCTCCTATCAGGCCGCCCGCGGAAAATCCAATCAGCAATACCAGTATTTTATCTAATAATTTCTCTCTCAGGACTAAAGCAAACGCCCCAATTAACGATACAAGGCTTACCACAATACTCGCCGTTATGGCCCAAAAAAAATTCCCCATATCAACCTCCGACTTCCAAGCCCCGACGATATGTCGGGGCGCAGGCCCCGCCGCTTTTTGGCGGGGTAAATATAATTTCCTGTATTGTTATTTATCCTATCATAAGGCAATAAGGCAGGCAATAGATTATTTCAACTCAGAAACCACATAAACATATTGCAAAACACCCTGCCCGATATTCTTTATATTATGCTTAGTATTGGCGGGAATATAAATAAGGCATTCTGATTCCGCGGTTATTGGATCGGATTTTTCACTTAATACTTGGGCTTTACCATTCAATATTATAATCGCCTCTTCTTTATTATCAGTGCTATGCTCTCCTATCTCTTCACCCTGCATTAAATTCACATGGCCGGAGCGCATGCCCGCGGTCTGAGGCGAACCTGCTAACAAACGCTGGTATTTATTACCGCTTTCTAATTTTATTACTACAGCTTTTTTATTTTCCAATTAAAACCTCCATAATAAAATACATTATTGGTAGCCGCAAGCTTTAGCTTGCGCAGGCTAAAGCCTGCGGCTACCAGAAATAACTTGCAACTCTTTATGAAAACTCCAGATTATGCGCCTCTAATAACGCCTTATCTTTAAGTATATCCAATGTATCCCCCGCGGCAGCAATCTTGCCCTTATCAATCAATACAACCTTAGCACAAACTTCTAATACCAAATTTAAATCATGCGTAGCGATTATTTTTGTTAATTTAAATTTTGTAAGCAAGTTAATAATATCCCGCCTGTGCTTAGGGTCAAGATTACTGCTGGGCTCATCCATAACGATAATTTCCGGGTTCATAGAAAACACAGTAGCTATGGATATTCTTTTTTTCTCGCCAAGGCTCAAGTGATGCGACAGCCGTGTTTCAAAACCCAGCATATCTACTTTTTCCAGTGCCCGGCTTGCCTGAACATCAACTTCTTTTCTTGTTAATCCCATATTAAGCGGGCCAAATGATACATCTTCAAATACTGTGGGCATAAACAATTGATTATCCGGATCCTGAAATACTAAACCTACTTTACTTCTAATCACGGGGAAATTAGTACCTTTCATTTCCATGCCTAAAACTCTAATAAAACCATTCCCCCCCAAGATGCCGTTAAAATGCAGCAATAAAGTGGATTTCCCCGCGCCGTTTGGCCCGATAATAGCCAGAGAATCCCCTTCAAAAATATCCAGATTAATATTCTCTAAAGCCTTAATTCCATCGGGATAAGAATAACTTAAATTATTTATTTCAATAACTTTTTTCACCTGAAAATCTCCTGAAACTGTTTATTATCAACAAGTTAAAACAACGTTAAAATATTTGCCTAAAATACACTGTATTGTCATTGTCCGATTTGATCGGACAATCCAGACGTATGGATTCCCGATTAAAACATTCGGGAATGACAAAATATATTACCAAGCGCGATTTTCATTCTCATTGGTGCCCTTACTTTTCTTAAAAGCATGAAGGTTTCATAGTTTTAGATTGTTAATAATCCCTATAGACAACAATAATATCATAAATACGCATAAAAATATTAAGTCTTTTTTACGAAGCCTCGCGAAATCCGTTGATGTTTGGATACTACCGTTAAACCCTCTAGAACACATAGCAAGATAAACCGCTTCTGAACGTTCATACGCCCGGATAAATAGGGATCCTGACATATTAGCCAATACTCTAATATTAAACCATACAGGGGCCTGGACAGAGCGTGATTTTTTAGCCCTGAGCATCTGCATTAACTCATCCTGAACAACAAATATATACCTATACATAAAAGAAATTATCATCAAAATTATTTTAGGAAACTTTAATATTTCAAAAGCCTTAAGCAGCTCTGTGAATTTTGTCCCGGCAGTCAATAATACCATACATATAATAGACAAAAATGCCTTTATTAAAATACTTAAAAAAACAAAAACACCTTCATAACTGAGGGTTAATTTTAACGCGCCTAAATGATATTCCCAAATCACCCTGCCATGTTTTATAAACGGAATAGATAACGCGGCTATCAGGACAAATGGGATAATTACAACAGACCTTTTTAAAATAAATAAAAACGGAATCTTTGATAAAAAAATAAGGCAGGCGGTTATAATGCCATATAAACAAAAAGCAGTAAAATAATTATTATGGGTAAGAATTATTGAAATAACCAGCCCAAATATACTGACAATCTTAACTCTCGGGTCAAGACAGCAGAAAAAGCTGTTTGTAGAACTATATTCATCAAGATATTTATGTTTCATTTAATTGAGCCGCATTCATCTCTGATTTTTTAAGCCGAAGATGAATGCGGAGAAGATTATCCCGCGGAGTATCGCAAAAATATCGAAGAAATTTTTACGATATCATACGGAGTGGGAATATTTTTTTCCGGCTTTTAATAGCAGGGCGATAAAATATCCCAAGCCAAAAACAAGCAAGGTCCCGGCAACTCCTGCCAAAGATGTGGCAATTTTTTCATTCTTTATTCCCGGCCATGCATAATCAGGCAGAGGAGATACTAAAACAGGGGCAGCCTCGCCTTTTTCCAAAAAACCTTTTTTCTCTGCCACTTTTTCTAAACCATCCGGATGAGGAGAAGCGAAAGGAGAAATCAATACAGCCAGAAAAACCGCGGCAGCTAAACCCAATAAAATATCTTTTTTATTCATTTCAATAATGCCTCCAAGTTTTTATACATCTCATTATTGACTCCGTAGTATACTGAGAAAATTATCGTAAGATAATTTTCCAGTGCTTATACTATAGAGCAGATTATTTTTCCTTTATACCATATATCAAATCCGGCCGGACTTTTAAAACAAAACTTACAATTAAACTTGTTATCACAGCCTCTCCTATGCCTATTAATATATGCACACCTACCATTGCCGGCAAGACTATTCTTAAAGGAGATATTTGAGAAATGGCTAACTCAACAGAACAGGCGGCTGAAGCAAGCACAACAGAAAACCACGCGGCTATACCAGCGCCAATAATTATGCCTTTATTACCGGATATTATCTTGCTGATAATCCTGTAAACTAAATACCCCAGCATAGTCCCTATAAAAGCCATATTAAATATATTCGCGCCTAAGGCGGTTAATCCACCGTCTTGAAATACCAAACATTGCACAATTAATACACAAGCCAATACAACAGCTGCCGCGTAAGGCCCTAAAAACACAGCCGCAAGCACTCCTCCTAAAAGATGCCCGGAAGTGCCTGCCATTACCGGAAAATTAAGCATCTGAGCGGCAAAAATAAACGCGCTCATCACTCCCATAAGAGGTATCATTTTATCCTTTAATATCCGCGCTGTCTTTTTTAAACAATATGCTATACCGCCTGTGGAAACCAGCCAAGCGCTTACCCAAGTATTAGGTGTTAAAAAACCATCTGGAATATGCATAAAACCTCCTATTTAAAAATCCACCTGAGTCCTTAGGCCTCCGATAAAGATACCGTTTGTATCATCGGAAATATCCCTACCAAAAGGATTCCAAATATATTGAAAATCAGGGCTGAGAGAAAGATAGTCATTAATATGAATATTATAATATGCTTCAATATGCCCTTCTTTCCTTGCATTTAGCGAAGTATTCGCTTTTTTATAATCATCCGACGGGATATCCTGCCCGAGAGCAAAAGCCAGAATATCTTTTTCTCTGCCCCAAGGCTTTCCTTCCAGCTGTAAGCCGGCGCTCCAAGAATATTCCAGAGAATAATTAAGATCCCCTGTAGCTGTAATATCAGGATTATAAACCTTGGGATTTTGCCAGCCGTAACGGGCAAATAAAGTTATTATTTCCGATGCCTTTTGGTCAAAACTCAAGCCGAAACCGTAATTAGATTCTTTATCTTTTTCCGGAGCAAGCCATTTAGTATGATAACTGTTATTATTCCATCCTAAAAAGCGGTAATTGCCGAGGAAATTAAAAAATTTAGTTTTGAAATTAATCTGCCCGATATTAAATAAATTATCAAACATTTTTTCCCAGTCACTGTTTCCATCAAAAAGCCCGTAGCTTAATTCAAGCCAATCCTTAGGCATAATCGCTGTTCTAAAACCCGCGGTGTTATCAGGAAATTCAATAACCGGGCTATTCCTGAAAATCCAGCCCAAAAATTGTGTAGTCTCGTCATTTGCTGCCGCGTTGTTATCAAAATAAGCCGTAGGGTCAAGCTTACCAAAAACTATTTCAGCATTACCATTTAAAAAAGACTGCTCATACCACGCCTCAGATACCCTGACATTATTATCATTATCCGCGTCACGATTCACATTACTAAAAACACTTAAATCATTCTCTAGCCCGTTACCCTGCCCTGCTTCAAGATGGATAAACGCCCTGCTGTTTAAATTTTCAAATTCTTTTTGCACAGTAATATCAGCAGAATATGAAGCATCTGTTTTATCATTTTTCTTCTCAGTGGCTGCGTTGGCATTATTTGTACCCTGAACAACCATCGTAGTGTCGGCACCTATCCTAAAACCAGCTCTTTCAAAAGCCGGTACTCCTACTTGCCGGTGTAATTGGGTATCAATCTCTGCTATTTTAGACTCATATACAGAAATCTTCTGGTTTTGCGCGGCTATGCAGGTTTTCTGCTCTTCAATATACTTATCCTGGTCACAAGTTTTCTTTTCTAAAGCCTCAATCCTCGCTTCCAGATTTTTTATTCTCTCTTCCAAGCTGTCTTTTTCAGCAAAACATATATTTGAAGAAACAAAAATCAATACCAGCATCACCCCAAATATTCTTCCAAGCCTCATCTTACCTCCATAGTTTTACGCTTTTCATTTTACATTTCACTCTATCATGTTAAATCTTTACCGCTGGAAGTCATAACTAATTTACCATGTTTTACTCCTTTAGCTGAAATAAGGGCATCGGAGATTTTTTTAATTTTTTCCGGCTGTCCCTTTACTGCCAGCACTTCAAGACAATTATGGGCGTCCAAATGCACATGCATGCAGGAAATTATTTCCGAATGGTATTTGTGTTGG
This sequence comes from Candidatus Omnitrophota bacterium, assembly GCA_043813255.1. Lineage (GTDB taxonomy): Bacteria > Omnitrophota > Gorgyraeia > Gygaellales > Profunditerraquicolaceae > JBDRLG01. Next base: position 565 of record JBDRLG010000098.1, on the reverse strand, counting down.
ATACCAGTAAGGGTATCGGCTAATTCTCTGACATGGTGGTTATAAACTATTGTAACTGTGCCAACTGTCTCTTTATTACCAGACACCCACTCTTCTTCAATAATATTATTTCTGATTAAATCGCGTATTGCTTCTGAACGGTTAGCATAGCCTTTTTTAACAATCAAGCTGTCAAATTTGCTTAAAAGCATCCCATCCATAGCAACTCCAAAACGAACAACTTGCGGCATATCTCCTCCTGTGTTACCTTTTTAAGAATAGTAACACAGCATAATAAATTGTCAAGCAAAATTACAAAACAATTTTGCCTGCAGATAATCCGACGATATCGGGCTTCTAATGCAAAATTTGCCCATAGGGCCGACCGATTAAATCCATTTGGATTTAATCGTGCTCGTCGGGGTAATCCCGATAAGATTTCTATTGAGCCTGTTGCGAAATGCCTTAAATTTGTCATTCTGCGGCTCGCCTCGCGGCGAAGCCGAGGGCTTGACCGCAGAATCTATAAATGGTTTATCGACGATAATAGATCCTGCGCTTTCGCGCAGGATGACAGCAATGGAGT
>JBDRLG010000097.1:0-8378 GCA_043813255.1 Candidatus Omnitrophota bacterium | reverse complement strand
ATATTCATTGGCCGCTCCTTTAGTTAGAGCGCCAAGATAACACATAATCAAATTGAAATCGATTAAAATGTTTTTCTGTGCTAAAATATTATAAATAATTCAGTTACATCAAATCATAGTGCCAACGTTGGGACACTAGTGCCCTTAATCCCCCTTTATAAAAGGGGGATTAATATCTGAAAAATACCGCGCTCTTTTCTCCCCTTTGACAAAGGGGAGTTAGAGGGGATTTAAACTATTAACCTGAATCTAAAAGCACATTAACCTTATTATTCAAAACTTCTAAGAATCCTTTACAGCCGCAATCAATAACCTGCTGCTCTGAAGAATTATTCCTGATTGTTATTTTTCCTTCTACTATTTTCGCGGCTAAAGGCTGATAATAGTTAAATCAAAAGCCTTTTCCATTGCGTATATATTTTATCCTATTTTACGGAGTCTCTCAATAACTTCTTATGTTGCCCTTATGCGCCCTCACATCTCTTGCCAAAATTATCGCTTCAGCTACTTCGCGCATTGTTTTACGAACATCCATACTCTGTTTTTGAATCAACCTATAAGCATCAGAGGCTGATACATTCGCTTCCTGAGAAAGTATATCTTTTGCCCTTTCTATAAGCTTACGGGTCGCTAACGCTTCTTCCGCGCTGCGCACTCTTAAATCAAGTTCAGCGTTTTCAATAGCCACAGCGGCCTGATTAGCCAAAACAGACAAAAGATGAAGCTCATGCTGGCTGAATTTATGTTTCTTTGAAGTGTAACAGTTTAAAACCCCTATAACTCTGCCCTTTACTGCCAAAGGCACACTTGCCAAAGAACAAAGGCCTTCTTTCTTCGCAATATCCCTGTTTAAATAGCGAATATCCTCACGTACATCTAAAACACAGATAGCTTTATTATCAGCCGCTACTTTGCCGGCAAGGCCTTGGTCTAATTTCATATTAGGCTTTTTGTTATACTCTTCTGAAATAGATTGCGTTGCCCTGACAATCAATTCTTTTTTTTCAGGGTCAAGCAGCATCAAAGAAGATATTTTAGAATTCATTATCTCAGCGGTCACATTAACAATAAGCCGCAACAACTCATCCAAATATAAACCAGACGTAATCAAACTGGCTATTTTAGAAAGGGCTTCAATTTGTTTTATATATATATCGTAATTTTTTTTAGCCATAGAAAAAACCGTAATCCGTAAACCGTAATCAGTAATTCGTAAATAGTAATCTTTAAATCTTTTATTACGGATTACCATTTACCGATTACGGATTACGGTTTACGGTTTTTGGTATTCTAAATTTTTTATAAACTCTTCTATCCTGTTTAAAGCTTCTTTTAAAATATTAATGTTTGACGCGTATGAAATCCTAATATACCCCTCACCGGGATTACCAAAAGCATTCCCCGGCACAACTGCTACTTTCTGCTCTTTAAGCAGCTGCTGAGAAAAATCCATAGAGCTTAAACCAGTACTTTTTATAGACGGAAAGGCGTAAAACGCGCCTTGAGGCTTCGAACAATCCAGCCCCATGCTGTTCAGCCTGTCTATAACAAACTCTCTTCTTCTTTTATATTCCCGTTTCATCTCTTCTACTGATTTCCTAGCAGTCTGAATAGCTTCGCAAGCAGCCATCTGGCTGGTTATAGAAACGCACATAATAGTATATGCATGAATCTTTGTCATCGCCTCAATTATCTGCTTAGGCGCGCAGACATAACCTATACGCCATCCGGTCATAGCATAGCTTTTTGAAAAACCATCCAGCCATATTGTTTTATCCTTAGCTTTTGATAACGAAGCAAAAGGAGTATGCCCAAAATCATAAGTCAAATCTCCATACACCTCATCGGATATACATAACAAATCGTGCTTTAACACGACTTTTTTTATTTCTTCCAACTCTGATTTAGTATAAGAAACTCCTGTGGGATTATTCGGATAATTAAAAACCATAGCTTTGGTTTTTTTATCAACCGCATTTTCAAGTGCCTTAGGAGTAAGTTTAAAACCGTCCTTACTAGTATCTACATACACAGGAATACCACCCGCCAACTCACAAACTGGGCCATAAGATACATAGCTGGGAACAGGAATAATTATTTTATCATTTGGATTTATAAGAGAGCGAAGCGCCAAATCTAAACCTTCGCTTACCCCAACTGTAATCAATATCTCTTCATCCGGGTCATATTCCACGGAATATTTATTTTTTAAATGCCGGCTTATTTCCAGCCTTAATTTATACAAACCTTTATTCGAAGTATAAGAGGTAAAGCCCTGCTCCAAAGAATATATGCCTGCTTCGCGAATCTGCCAAGGAGTAACAAAATCAGGTTCACCCACTCCCAAAGAAATCACATCTTTCATCCCCAGCACCAGATCAAAAAACACCCTGATACCGGACGGCTGCATATCCTCTACTTTTTTAGAAATTATGTTTTTCATTTACAAATATGCCTTAATCTGTAGGGGCCGGCCTCTGTGCCGGCCCAATAAAATTATAATACCATATAAAGGACCCCGCCAAGGCGGGGTCTCTACTAATAAGATATCGCTATTCTTTTATTTTCTTCCTTATGCTTTAAAATTACTCCATCTTCTTTATATTTTTTGAGCAAGAAATGCGTCACTACGCCTTTAATATTCTCCATAGGAGATAATTTCTCTGCTACAAACCTGGAAACAGTATGCAAATCTTTGCCTTCTACAATCACCAGCAAATCATAAGTCCCGGAAATAAGATAACAGCTGGAAACTTCAGGAAAAGAATAGATACGTTCAGCGATATTATCAAAACCTAAATCTTTCTGAGGCGCGAGATTAACCTCAATCAACGCCCTGACTTCTGAATTAGCATCTTTGAGCAATTCTTTATTAATAACAGCCTTATACTTTAATATAACCCCTTCTTTTTCATACTTTGATATTGCCTGTTTTATCGTCTTGGAAGGTTTATTTATCATTTTAGAAATATCTTCCGCTGTAGTACGGCAATCTTTTCCCAATATCTCTAATATCTCATCCATTTGAACACCCCCTTAAAATAAACAAGAAAATTATAAACGGGCACAAAATATTGTGCCCCTACGTTTGGAATTTCCTTCTCCATCTATAATAAAAATAGTATATCTCACCAAAAATGCAGGGTCAAGAGAATACTATTTATTCCCCCTGACAGGCATTAACACACACACCACAAACATACTGATCAACCAAACGCTGTTTTTGAAATTCCTTTAATTTTTCAAAACATTTAATATGCTCAAAATCAGCGGGATTATCCTTAATAGCTCCGCAAGGGCATACCTCTACACATAATTTACAATCCCCACAATCACGGTTAACAGGCTTATCAATCTCAAGCGGCATATTAGTAAGTATCGTCCCCAGCCGAAAATGACTGCCCAACTTTTCATTAACTAATAAATTATTCCTGCCTATCCAGCCTAAACCTGCCAAATAACCTATTTTCTTATGTGAAAGATGCGCTGTCTGTTTTTGCCAGTCCAAAATTTGAGACGCGGCTACAGGCAAAGCGAGATAACCATTTTTCTGAATATAGTGCCCCGCCTTAAACGCTATCTGATCAAGAATAAAGTTGGCAGTACGATAATGATGAAAATAAAGGCGAGTTGGGAAATCCTCAATTTCTTCTAAAACTCCAGTAGCTAATCTTAAGCCAATACAAACAGCTTTATCAAATTTATCCAATAATTTTTTGGAAATCTCAAAGGCTTCTTTTATACCGCTAATATCCGCGGTACCAAATAAATCTATCCCCTGCGCTTCACAGAAACTTTTAAGATCATTGTAATTCAACTTTTTACTCATTGTTTATAATTTTATTTATATATCCCTTCACCTTCACCCTCTCCCTGACGAGACTGTGCCAAATGACCATTTTTGAGTGTCATTGCGACCCTGCACCGTATGGTGCAGGGGAAACAATCTTAATCCTGTCGAGATTGCTTCGTCGTTTCACTCCTCGCAATGACACAAATGCCACTAAAAACTTCATTTGACCCAGTCTCTAACAGGGAGAGGGATGGGGTGAGGGAAAACTATTTTTTTTATCTCTTTTCTGCCTGCCCCGAAGAACGAAGTGACATCGGGGTTATCTTCCTTAAATACACCATCAAAATAGATATTGCCGCTGGAGTTACTCCTGAGATTCGCGAAGCCTGTCCTAAATTGAGGGGCTTAAACCGCATCAATTTCTCTTTAATCTCACGCGAAAGGCCTGAAATACATTCATAATCTAAATCCGAAGATAGTTTTATTTTTTCGAGGTTTTTGAATTTTTCCACTTCGGCAAACTGCCTGTTCATAAACCCTGAATATTTTACCTCAATTTCAGCTTGTTGCAAAACTAATTCTGAGAAATTATTTTCCCACTGCGCGATATCTTTCAATATTGAAAAATTTACCTGCGGCCTTTTTAAAATCTGCTCCAAACTAAGCGTTTTTTTAATAGGCTCTGTGCCTAAACCGGTTAATATACTATTCACCCGCGGGCTCGGCTTAATAGTCTTAACTTTTAATAATTTTATTAATTCCGTTATCTCTTTTTTCTTATTCTCAGCTCTATTATAAGCATCTTTGCCTAACAGCCCCAAATCAAAACCAATCTTGCTAAGGCGAAGGTCAGCATTATCCTGTCTTAAAATCAACCGATATTCAACACGGGAAGTAAACATTCGATAAGGCTCATTTGTCCCTTTAGTAGTCAGATCATCAATCAATACACCTATATAACTGCTCGCGCGGTCCAAGATCAACAACTCTTTTTCTTTCACACGCAGGCAAGCGTTTATTCCGGCAATTAATCCTTGAGCTGCCGCTTCTTCATAACCGGTAGTGCCGTTAATCTGGCCTGCCAAAAACAGATTACTAACTAACTTAGTTTCAAGCGTAGGATAAAGCTGAGTCGGCTCCACCACAGAATGTTCAATACCATAGCCAAAACGCATTATTTCAGCCTCCTCCATCCCCTCAACAGAACGAATCATCTTCAACTGCACATCTTCAGGCAAACTGGTAGACAACCCATTAGGATAAACTTCATCTCTATTGAGGCTCTCAGGCTCCAAAAATACCTGATGCCTCTGCCTCTCCCGGAATTTAACTATCTTATCTTCTATAGAAGGGCAATACCTCACACCCGTGCTTTTTATTATTCCGCTGTAAAGAGGAGAACGCTCTAAATTATCTAAAATTATCTTATGCGTATGCTCATTAGTATATGTGATATAACAAGGAACTTGTTTCTGCCGCGGGTTTTCAGTAGAAAAAGAAAACGGCACAGCGGGATTATCGCCTTCCTGAATCTTTAACCGTGAGAAATCAATTGTTTTTTTATCTAAACGAGGGCATGTGCCTGTCTTAAAACGCAGCAGATCTAATCCCAGCGCTTTTAAATTCTCTCCCAATCCAACACTTGCCTGTTCATTAATCCTGCCCGCGCTAAAATTCTTTAATCCTATATGAATAACACCGTCTAAAAATGTCCCCGCGGCAATAACCACGCAGGTAGAAAATATTTCTTCACTTTTATCCGTAACTATTCCCTTCACATAATTATCTTCCACAATTAGTTGTTTTACTTCTGCTTCCTTTATAAACAAATTCTCCTGCTTTTGAAATATATCCTGCATATACTCTTTATATTTATCCATATCAATCTGAGCGCGCAAAGACTGCACCGCCGCGCCCTTAGAAGCGTTAAGAATCCGAAACTGAATCCCGCAGGCATCAGCCGCCTTAGCCATTTCCCCGCCCAAAGCATCTATCTCCCTGACCAACTGAGCCTTGCCCACCCCGCCAATAGCCGGATTACAACTCATCAATCAAATAGCGTCTTTGCGCAAAGTAACCATCAGCGTCTGACAGCCCATACGGCTTGAGGCCAAAGCCGCCTCAATCCCGGCATGGCCTGCGCCAATAACTATAACATCATATTTTTCCATAAGTATATACAAAAATTAACCTTAAGTCCTTACAAAAAAAAATTCTCCATCTTTGCAGGGAGGACCTCAAAAAGTTTCCTCCCCCTTGTGGGGAGGACTAAGGAGGGGGTATTTGACAACAACATATACATTTTACATCAATTATTATAACCCAATTCCCCCTCCCCATCAAGCCAAAATCTAATTGTATAAGCTGATAAAACATGTTAAATTAGATATAATACTGTGAAAAATAAGAACCGTAGCTATTATCGGCCGTTATCCCTAATTAATAACCCATAAAATAAAATTGCACAAAATTAACCGTGCAAGAAAATCACCCCGACGTTACTTCGGGGTGATAACCATAAAAGATTTTCAGTGGTTGGGAAAGTCTTATACTTTCCCATACCATAAAAAATCGATAACAAATTATATAAATTAAATCCATGAAAACCAGATAACAACGCACTACGCCTGACTTTTTGGGCTGCGCCCAAAAAGCAGGTGAGTTTGAACGTTAAACACATATAATTTAAAAAAATATGGTATAATATAAATATGAAAATGGTAAGGAGTAAAACTAAACTAATTAAGATGTCTAAAAATGACAATCCTTTTGTCGCCGAACCGCCACAAAAATGTATTAGTTTTATATGGGAACTCACGGCTGAATTGTGGTCATTGAAAGGGTCATTATATGTTGAACGAAGATTACAAAGAAATGTTACAAATCTTATTAAACAATAAAGTAAAATTCCTTATTGTCGGTGCATACGCGATGGGTGCGCAAGGTTATCCTCGCGCAACTGGAGATTTTGACATATGGGTTGAGCCATCACCCGAAAATTCAAAAAAAGTATATGATTCTCTTTCCGAGTTTGGCGCCCCACTTGAACAAATAAATACAGAAACCTTCATCAAAAAAGGGATTATTTTCCAAATTGGAGTAGTACCTAGACGCATAGACATATTAACGTTCATTGATGGAGTTAAATTTGATAAGGCTTACAAAGATAAAGAAAATATAAAAATCGAAGGGCTCACTATCCCCTTTCTCTCCAAAGAAAATATTATTAAAAACAAAAAAGCTACAGGCAGAGAAAAAGATAAATTAGACGTTAAATATTTAAGAAAAAATAAGAATATCTAACAAACCAATACGCCTGACTTTTTCGTTAAATGACTAAGGATGATGAACAAAAAGAATCTACTAAGAAGGATAACCTTTTCGTTGTGATGTTTCTTATAGGATGGATAGCGTGGGTTGTTTTATACCTATTTGTATTTAAGACCGTTAGTTTGCTCTTTCTTTTTAACATACTCGAATTAAATTCATTCCCAGTTATAAGTCACATGATTCCGATATTATTCATTCCGGATATTTTGTCTATATCAATTAATCACATTATCGTGGGGGTCAATAAGCTTAGATGACCAAAATAGCATGTTATAAAATTATTACAAAATATCGTAAATCATGGTACAATTTATCAGGAGGATTATAGATGCCAATAATTTCTAAGTTTTTCGGGATTGTGGTACGAATGTTCTATGATGAGCATAATCCACCGCATATACATATAGAATACCAAAACAAAAAGGCTGTTTTTGATTTATCTGGTAATATACTTCGAGGAAAGTTAGATTCCAAAACAGCAACGAAGCTTACTAGAGAATGGATCGATATTCACGTCTCAGATCTTCAGGAAGATTGGGAATTAGCTAAATCCGGCAAAGAAATCAAACCAATAATTCCGTTAAATTGAGGTGAAATATGTGGGATATGAATGAAGTAAAAAAAATTGAATATGTTAGTGGATACACTTATCATGTCGTCTTCGATAACGGCAGAGAAGGGGATATAGACTTTTCAGATTATCTTAATAAAGGTAAAGTATTTAAAATATTTAAAAATCTACAATTTTTCAAAAAAGCGACTATCGACGGAGGCACAATAGCTTGGCCTAATGGAGTTGATATCGCCCCCGAAACCTTATACGAAAAAATAAATTCCTAACAAAAAAATCGGTTCTTTCTTAATTAAGGTGATAGAAAGAACCAAAACTACCGTAAAATATTCTTCTGGAATATATATCAATATTCTTAAACAATTAATAAAAACATACATCGGCGCTGTTGCAAAATAGCCTTTTTCCCGATTTGACAGTCGAAAAGTCCTTGAAAAATAAGGATTCTTTTTCGGAAAAATGCCAAAATGCGCCATTTTGCAACAGCGCCATTATATAAATAATAAAATAAACGGACGCGGAAACCGCGCCCCTACAATAGGCTTGGTCTTTCGTATTTTTTGTTTTGTTTTGCGGTTTTTTGATAGCTATGATATAATCTGATTTCTAAAATGATAAACAGGAGATCTATGAAGAATAAGATGATAAGGAAATTACAAATAAACCCCGCCCCTTCTATCGATG
>JBDRLG010000096.1:0-10248 GCA_043813255.1 Candidatus Omnitrophota bacterium | reverse complement strand
TAGTCTACTCCGTATACCAGCCCGTAAAGGCCGCCGGTTATACCTAAAGGTGATTCATACGGCCAGATGATTTCATTCCATCCCTGTTTTAAATCAATTTCGGAGGGTTGTGTTTCTGCTGTGCCTGTAATTTGCAGGACGCCGTTAGATTTTAGATTAATCCAATAGCCTTTAGAAACGCTCATTTGTTTAAGATCGCTGTATTCTTCTAATCCCGGCCGGAAATGTTTCCATGGGTCACTGGAATCATTCGGATTAAACTCCCAGACGTCTTTTACCTTATATATAATCGCGGATAATACCGCATTAATATCCTTGTCTTTGGGGGTAACGGGCAAGACGACTAAATTCTCGCCGGATTTAAGCTGGATATTATAAGTCTGGTCTGCGTAAGACAAAAACGGGATAAAAATGAAAATTAATAAAAAAATAATGATAAAAACTTGCGGCTTAATCACCGCGTCATCCTGCGACTTGATCGCAGGATCAGATTCTGTCCCGACGTTACGTCGGGGCAGAATGACAAAATATTTAAGGCAGAGCCTTACCCATTACATTTACAAAATATATAAGATTTTCCAGTTCAACCTCAAGGTTTACATTATTTATGACGCAATCATCCCTGCCTCTTAACCTTATGGGAGCAAAATTAAGTATCCCTTTTATTCCAGCTGAAAGCATAATATCAGCCGCCTGCTGAGCAGCCATATCAGGGACAGCAATAACGCCTATTTTTATGTTATTATTTTTTACAAAACTGTTTATCTCTTCAAGAGGCAAAACAGGAGTATCCTGCGATGACGAATACTTAGCAGGGTCAATATCAAAACTTGCCACCAGCTTTATCCCTTCTTTTTCAAACCCCTTGTATTTCAATAAAGCCGTGCCTAATTTCCCCGCTCCCACAATAATGACTTTTTGAAGTTCGTTCTTTCCAAGAATATTATTTATCTTCTCTATCAGCTCTTCTATCTTATAACCGCCTCTTTTATTGCCTGAAAGGCCAAAGATAGAAAAATCCTTCCTCACCTGAGAAGAAGTACCTCCTACGGCATCCGCAAGATTATCAGAAAAAACTTTAACAAAGCCTAAAGTCCTTAACCTATGCAGGGCGTTTTTATATCGAGAAAGCCTGATTATGCATTGCTTGTTTATTTTCATATTTGGATATCTATTGTTCTTTTTTTCACAATAACTAATACAATAATAACATACCTTGGGTTAATGTCAAGTTTTTTGTGATTTTTTTCACTATAAATTGTGATTGAACCCGATAAACAATAACTCATAATGGAGACTGTTGTAAAACTCTATTTCTGTCATCCTGCGCGAAAGCGCAGGATCTATTATCGACGATAAAATTTTTATAGATTCTGCGGTCAAGCCCTCGGCTTCGCCGCGAGGCGAGCCGCAGAATGACGAATTTAAGGTATTTCGCAACAGTCTCAATATCAAATTCCAAACACCAATTACCAAATGGCCAAAACTAACCATTATTAATAAAAACATTCGCCTTCTTTGTTTCGCTCATTGGTTATTATTTGTAATTTGTGATTTCGTAACTTTATTCTTCTGTAGTGATCCTTATAGCTTCATCTAAAGTAGTTATGCCATTTTTAACTTTAATAAAAGCGTCATCTCTTAAAATCAGCATACCGCGTTTTTCAATTACATATTGTTTAATCTCATCCAACGATTTCTTCTTAATAATCATCTCTCTCATCGTGTCATCAATAAGAACTGACTCCAAGATTGCTATTCTACCATAAAAACCTGTATTATTACAATACTTACACCCCACAGCCTTATAAAAAGTAATATTCTCAGAAAGCTTAATATTAAACTCTATTTTATCCAATGAATCTCTGGGTAGATCTATAGGCTGCCTGCATTTAAGGCAAAGTTTACGGCAAAGCCTCTGAGCACAAAGCATAACTATGCTTGACGCAACCAGAAACGGCTCAACCCCCATATCAATAATCCGAGTAATACTGGATATAGCATCATTAGTATGTAAAGTCGAAAGGACAATTTGTCCGGTAAGCGCGGCTTTAACCGCAATATCAGCGGTCTCTGAATCTCTTATTTCTCCTATCATAATTACATCCGGGCTCTGCCTTAATAATGAACGCAGGCCTGACGCGAAATCAAGCCCAATCTCAGGTTTAACCTGTAACTGAGAAATACCTTCAATCTGATATTCTACCGGATCTTCAATAGTAATAATATTTCTTTCGGGCACATTCATCTGGTTTAAAATCGAATATAAAGTTGTAGATTTACCTGAGCCCGTAGGGCCTGTAACCAAAAGCATCCCGTAGGGTTTTGTAATAGCCTCTTTGAAAACTGCTAATGGCTGTTCTGAAAAACCTAAATTATCCAATCCTATAGAAAGGCTGCTTCTATCCAGCAAACGCATAACAAATTTCTGCCCGAAAGATGTAGGCAAAGCTGAAACTCTAAAATCTACTTCCCTGTTTTCAAATTTTACCTTAAACCTGCCATCCTGAGGGATACGATTCTCAGTAATATCAAGGGTTGAAATAATTTTAAGCCGCGCTAATACAGCATTTTGATTGGCTTTAGGTATTTTAAAAACTTCATGCAAAGCCCCATCAATACGAAATCTTATACGCAAAAAATCAAATTCGGGCTCGGCATGAATATCAGAAGCCCTTCTTTTCAATGCTTCATTTAATATCAAATTAACTAATTTTACTATTGGGGCTTTTTCACTTTCTTTAAGGGCGCTTGTTAACTCAATTGCCTCTGCCTTAAATAACTCCAATGATTCTTTTTCTCCTACTCCTGCAATAGAATACTCTTCCTGCAGGAGTTCTTGTATATTTTTTACTTCCGCATGATACTGTACCTCTATAGCCTTGGAAATTTCGCTTTCGGAGCTTAAAACGGTATCAATGTTGCACCCTGTAAATGATTTCAAATCATCTAAAGCAAATATATTTAAAGGGTCAGACATTACTACAGTAATAGTATCACCTAAACGGGAAATTGGAATGATATTATACTGTTTAGCTATACGTTCCGGGATAAGTTTTATTATCTCAGGATCGAATTTGTATCTTTTAAGGTGCAGGCTGGGAATATATAGCTGGCCGGAAAGAAGAGATAATAATACCTCTTCGGAAATAAATTTATTTTCAACTAAAACTCTTCTTAGAGGCAAATGCTTCTCCCTTTGTATTTCTAAAGCCTGTTCTAACTTTTCTTTACTAAGCAATTTGCTTTTTAATAATATATCTATGATATTTTCTTTTAATGTCTGCATTTACCCTCACTTCGTTCGGGAGAAACCAGATTACAAAAAAGATTTTTCTGGTTTCTGTGCTCTGGTTTCTGTAATCTTTAGTAATTACTCATCCGGCGCAGTTATGCGCAAAACCTCTTCAAGGGAAGTTAATCCCTTCACAACTAAATCTAGGCCTTCCTGCCTTAAAGTCCGCATACCTTCTTTTCTGGCCTCCTGCTTAATTATATACTCCTGCGGCCGTTCTAAAATTAAATCTCTTATTTTCGGAGTCAATACCAATACCTCAGAAATCCCTAATCTGCCGTTATATCCTAAATTGAAACAACGCGGACAGCCTTTACCTCTTAAAAATTTATAGTTAGAGTCTTTCCCGATATTTATCTTTAAACTATTCAACACTTCTTTATCAACCGTATACTCTTCTTTACAAAAATCACAAATTTTACGTATCAGCCTTTGAGCGGTAACACAAATTAACGAAGCATTGATCAAATAAGGTTCTACTCCCATATTAATCAGCCTTATTATAGCCCCGCTTGCTGTAGTCGTATGCAGGCTGGAAATAACCAAATGCCCGGTTAAAGCGCTCTTAATAGCAATATCTACAGTTTCATAATCCCGGATTTCTCCAACCATAATTACATTAGGGTCCTGTCTTAAAATAGACCTTAACGCGCCGGAAAAGGTAAGGCCTATATCCGGCCTTATTGTTACCTGATTTATGCCTTCCAGCTGAAATTCTACAGGATCTTCAACTGTAACAATATTCTTCTCTGGGCTATCAACATATTTTAGGATTGAATATAACGTCGTAGTCTTACCCGATCCAGTAGGCCCGCAAATAAGTATCATCCCATGAGGCAGAATACTAACAGCCTTAAATCTATCTACAGTATCTTTACTAAAACCAAGTTTTTCTATATCCAGTATGTTTACTGACTTATCCAATATGCGTATAGCTACTTTTTCTCCCATGCTTGAAGGTAAAATCGAAACTCTAAAATCAACATCCTTGCCCATAATATTCAATTTAAACCTGCCGTCTTGAGGCAAACGGTGTTCAGCTATATCTAAATCGGAAATAACTTTAACCCGTGAAACAATCGGCGCATGCATATTCTTTGGCGGAAAAAATTGCTCATGCAGAATACCATCTATACGGAAACGCACTCTTAATTTCTTTTCCAGTGGTTCTATAAGTATATCTGAAGATTTGCTTTTGACTGCCTGCTCAAATATCATATTACTGATCTTAATAACAGGCCCTTCACGGCTAATACGGCCTAACTCCTGTTCACTAGGCAATATTTCTTTTTCTTCTTTTATTAATTCAATTGTAGAATCTGATATCTCTTTGACAATATCCTTAATTATTTCTTTAGACGCATCAAGATAAAATGATTCTATAACTCGATGTATATCGTGGTTGGATGCTATGATCGGATTTATTTTATACCCTGTAAGAAGTTTCACATGGTCAATGGCAAAAATATTTAGTGGATCTGCCATCGCGAGAGTAATCGTATCCCCCATTTTAGATAAAGGAATTATTTGGTAATGACGGGCAACTTGCGCGGGAATAAATTTAATAACTTCCGGGTCTATTTTGAACCGTTTCAAATCAATTAAAGGAAAACCCAACCCCTGGCTTAAAACCGAGATTAAATCCTGCTCTTTTATATAATTCAATCCAACTATAATAGAGCTTAACTTACCTCCTTTATTTTTTTGAATCTCAAGGGCCTCTTCTAATTGTTCCTGAGTAATAAGTTTATTATTTATTAATAACTCAGTTAAACGCTCTTTTAATAACACTTTATTCCCCCAAGTACAGGATTCAAACAGTAGGATAGTTTTTATTACTCATTCTTATAATACTTCTCAATCGCTGCCTTTATATCTGAAGCTGTTGAAACAAAAGTCTGTACATTACATCCGGAAAGCATTTCCACATCTTCAATTGCCTGTATATTAAGAGGATTAGCCATTGCTATGGTTAAATTATTCGCGAATTTATCAATAGGAATAAGACAATATAACCGGACAACTCTTGCGGGGACAACTTTAATAACATCTATATTTATTTCATAATTGGCAAGCGGCAAAAAAGGAAACCCATATAAAGCAGTCAAAGCCTGAGCAATATCTTCTTCTGTCAGAAACCCCAATTCAACCAATAATTCTCCAATAAGGCCGCCTTTTTCTTTCTGCAGAGCTAAACCCTTATTTAACTGTTCTTCTGTCAAACTGCCTTGTTCGATAAGGAGCTGGCCTAACTGTTTATTAATAATTTTTTTCGCTTCCATGCTGGCATTAGTTTAAACTATTATCCGGTTTTTAATTTACGATTTAACAGAATCCAATAATTTTTTCGCGGTACTTATCAATTCCTCCGCTACTACGCCATCTAAAGGATTCTCACTAACACTGCCTCTGACTGTAATCCTTTTATTAACATCCTGTTCTTCACTAAAACTAAATTCTATTTTTTTCCTAATTTCCTCTGTTATCTCTATCGCCTGCCGTTTATTTTTTTCCGGCAGGACTATAGCAAATTCATTATCTCCGAACCTGCCTACCCTGTCTATCTCGCTAACCGAACCGCTTATCAATAAAGCTATTTTGCGCAGCACGTGTTCACCCTCCAACTCCCCAAAATTCTGGCGGAACCGGCTAAAATTATCTATATTAAAAAATATAAAAGCACATGGCCGCTGATAAACATTTGCCCTCTTTATTTCCTCCTGAAGGCGAACACGGATAAATGATTCATTATATAAACCTGTAAGCGCGTCTTTTATCTCAAGTTTTTCCACACGGTGCATCAACACATCATTTTCTATAGCAATAGCCACCTGTTTTGTAAAAATATCTAAAAGTTCAATATCATCCTTCTGATAAGAGAACTCTTCAATATTATTGCCAATACCCAAAACTCCAATCAACTTATTCTTTAAATACACCCTCAAAGCAAGAAAATTGTTTATCTTTAATTTGTTATTAAGCCCTGCCTTTAAATTTTCAGGGAAGATATTACTTTTGTCTGATATTAAAGGTTTATTTGTATCATTAATATACTTAAACATATCTTCACCCAGCCCGATAGACAGACTCAACAATTCACCGGCATTTAACCCGTCAGCCATTCTAGTGATAAATCTATTACCCGACTGGTCTTTCAAGAGTAAAAAAGAAACCGCTGAATCAGCCAAAAGCCTTGCTTTTTCTACTATTGTTTTTAAAAGGACGTCTAACTTATCTCCCTGCGATATTAAAGAGCCTATTTGTAATAAATTAGAAAGCATTAATACGCGTTTTTGTATTTCTAAATTTATCTCATTAGTCCTCTTGCTATAACTATCCAACTCTTCCATATCCTGCCGGATACGCCCGGTAAGCTGATTAAGCGCAGTGCCTAAATCGCCGACTTCATCTCCATATTCTGTATCAACTTTACGGCTAATATCACCTGCCGCGATTAGTTTAGCTTCTGTACTAAGAGAAATAATATGCGAAATAACTTCCTTTACTAAATAAAACCCTAAAATGGCAATGAACACACTCATAATTACAGAAACAACTATATCTACTTTAACGCCTACATAAGGCAGTATATAATTTGAAACCAGGTATAAAGTAACTAACAAAGGCAGAATAGACATAAGATAAAATGCTATTTTAAACTTATAATTAATCCCTTGAGAAGATTGAGCGTCTTGTTTATTCTTTGCCATACCGGCCTCCTATGTTATTTTTTTTATTATACCTCTGCTATTCTTGATTATCAATAAGTTTATCAACTCTGGAAAGTTCCTTAAGCAATAGTTCTTTACTTACTCCTATATCCAATAAATCCCATGGCAAAAGCTGTTCTTTTAGTTTTTCTCTCAAATAAACTTGAGGGTCAATACCGGCATCTTCAAAAGCTTTTATCCATCTTTGAAAACTAAAGTTTTCCTGCCATCCTTCAAGCCTGGCCCCGGCATTATAAGCATTAAGAATAACACTGCTCAATCTCCTGTCTCCACGGGATAATACACCCTCCAAAAAACTTAAATACGGGTCGTGAAAACTCAGCTTAATCATTCTATGTTTTTTTACCTGTTTTTTCAGGTATTCCTGTTTATATAGCATGCTATTTAAATCTTCCATTTTAAGCCACTGAAAAGGAGTATGCGGCTTTGGGATTAAAGTATTAATACTTAGATTTACCTGCGCAGGGCGGTTTTTAAATTTTCTTCTTAATTCTGAAACCTTAACAGCAAAATTTACGATCTCATCCAAATCTGAATTTTGCTCAAATGGGACTCCCGCCATAAAATATAATTTTACTCTCTGATAACCTGAAGCAAAAGCCTGTTCTATTACTTTAAAGAAATCCTGCGTACTAAAATCTTTACCTAAAATATCCCTCAATTTTTGCGCAGCCGCTTCAGGAGCAAAAGTCAAACCGGTCTTTTTTATTGTGGCTATAAGGCTGGAAAGCTCTCCGAGCATAATTTTTGGTTTTATTGACGGCAGAGAAACACTAACACATTCCGTCTTAAAAAATGCTATCAAAACCTTAAGCAATTCCTCTATCTGAGGGTAATCACTTACAGATAAACCTCCCAGAGCTATCTCTTCATAACCACTATTTTTATACGACTGCTGCGCGGCATTTAATATATTATCTATGCTTCTTTTCCTAAAAGGAGCATACTGATGCCTTGCCTGGCAAAAACGGCAGCTGTTAGGACAACCACGCATAATTTCCAATGTTATCCTGTCATGAACTATCTGTATATACGGAACAATCCATTTCAAAGAAACAAATGACTGGTTTAAATCCTTTACAATTCGTTTCTTTACTTTAGATTTAATTCCTGCGCTTTTAGGTTTAAATTCTTTAATCCCGTAATCATCGCCATATTCTACTTCATATAAAGAAGGGGCATATATACCCTCTATAGCTGAAGCCGCTTTTAACAATTCATATTTGCTAAGCTTGCCTGACTTATAATCCGTTTTGACTTTCCGGTAGAAATCAATAAATTCAACAATTGCCTCCTCAGCTTCTCCTATAATAAACAAATCAAAAAACTCATACACAGGCTCGGGGTTCATCATACATGGGCCGCCGCCTATAATTAAAGGGTAATTATTTCCGCGTCCATCTGCCTTTAAAGGCACCTTCCCTAAATCCAAAATAGCCAAAACATTTGTATAAGATAATTCATGCGCTAAAGAAAAACCCGCGATATCAAACTCTCTAAGCGCCTTGTGGTTCTCCAAAGAAAAAATCTCTTTCCCTTTCTGGCGCAGATTTGCTTCCATATCGCTGCCACAGGCAAAAAATCTCTCGCATACTACATCAGGCAGGCTATTAAGTATCCCATAAATAATCCTTATCCCTAAATTACTCATGCCTACTTCATATAAATCCGGAAAGCATAAAGCAAATTTAATATTACAGTTATCAAAGTCTTTCTTGGACATGTTCCATTCCTGTCCAATATACCGCCCCGGCTTATGTATATTTAATAAAATTTCGTCTAACATATCTCTCCAGCTATCAGCTATCAGCCTTCAGCTGTCAGCTTAAGAACTCTTTTGCTGAAAGCTGATTGCTGAAAGCTGAAGGCTAAAAAACCGCCCTTTTTTTACCAATATTACACAATATACCTAAAGATATAAAAGTCACAAACATCGATGAACCGCCATAGCTCATTAAAGGCAAAGGGATACCAACTACAGGGGCAAAACCAAGGTTCATCGCTATATTCACAAAAAGCTGGATACCTATCATAAAAGTAATGCCAAAAGCCAATAGCCTGCCAAAATAATCATTTGTCCTTGTCGCGATATTAATACCCTGTTTAAGTATAAAATAATATAACAGCAGCAAAACAATACACCCGGCAAATCCCCACTCCTCGGCAAAAGTAGCAAATATAAAATCAGTATGTGATTCCGGCAAAAAATGCAGCTGGCTTTGCGTCCCCAAAAGCCAGCCTTTACCCCAGAACCCCCCTGAACCAATAGCAATTTTTGATTGAATCACTGTATACCCTGCCCCTAAAGGATCAATATTGGGGTTTAAAAACACCATTACTCTGTTTTTCTGATAATCTCTTAAATAATTCCAAATAACCGGCGTAGCAAGGCATATAGAAAACACTAGAGCAAATAAATAGCGTAATTTTACTCCTGAAACAAATAAGATAATAAAAAACACAGCTAAGACGATTAAACCGCTTCCTAAATCAGGCTGTTCAATAATCAACCCTACAGGAACAGCTACAAATATAATAGGCAGGATAAGCGCGCGGTAAATCCCAAAATTTCTGACAGAAAGAGAAACATCCCCTAAGGATTTTTTGCTAAAATACCTCGCAAAAAAAATTACCATAATTAATTTTGCTATCTCCGAAGGCTGAAAATTAAACCCGGGAAATTTAAGCCATCTCTGCGCTCCTAAACGGACTATTCCTAAAACAAAAACTAAAAACAACAAAAATACCACCGCTATATATAAAATATAAGTAACATCCCAAAGGCGGCGGTAATTCAGGTTTGACATAACTAAAAACATTACAATGCCTACAACTGCCCATAGTATCTGGCGTTTGTAAATCAACTGCCAATACACTCCCTCTTTTTGATAATTACTGCTATATATAGACATAATCCCTATAGTTACAATAATCAAAGAGGATATTAAAATCAATATATTATACTTTCTCATATATATAACCTCGTATAAAATCCCAATAAACAATGTCAAAAAAAACCAAAAAAAATACTTGTAATATGATGTTTGGATATTGTAATTTTGATATTAAATATTATTACTGTCCAAATTAGTGTCATTGCGAGCGGAGCGAAGCAATCTTAACGACGGAAGATTGCTTCGTCCCCCGACGTAACGTCGGGGTCCTCGCAATGACACGCTATTGACATCTCAAAAACATTTTACCGGCAATAACAATTATCAT
>JBDRLG010000095.1:0-27027 GCA_043813255.1 Candidatus Omnitrophota bacterium | reverse complement strand
TGTGTCGCAATTGTCTTTTTTTGTCATTGCGAAGGAGCGAAGCGACTGCGGCAATCTTAGTATTCGTCGGAAGAGATAAATAAGATTGCTTCGGCTTCGCCTCGCAATGACAAGAATGGCTATTATGACACAGTCTGATTGCGAGGAGTGAAACGACGAAGCAATCTCGACGAGGATTAAGATTGCTTCGCCCTTCGGGGCCCGCAATGACACTCAAAAATGGTCATTTGCCCCAGTCTCGCAAGGGGAAGGGAAGAGCTGTTAATGAGGAGAATATGACAACCGCTAAAACAGACGGTAAATGGATCAGTATTCATAAGGACATGACAAAAGAAGGGATTGAAAGATCTTTTCTGGCTAACCGCGAATATACGCTTGCCAAAGATCAGTATACCGCTACTTTGCACGATGCTTATATGGCATTGGCTATTGCTGTCCGAGACAGGCTGATTGAACGCTGGATTTCTACTCAGCAGAGGTATCATCGTGATAATTTAAAAAGAGTTTATTATTTGTCTCTGGAATTTTTGATAGGCAGGTTATTGGGAACAAATATATTAAATTTGGGTATTGAGGATGAAGTAAAAGAGGCTATGGAGGATTTAGGCCTTGATTTTGAAGAACTGCGTGAGTATGAAGTAGACGCCGGGTTGGGTAACGGGGGTTTGGGAAGGCTTGCCGCGTGTTTCCTGGATTCTATGGCTACATTGGGCATTCCCGCGCACGGTTACGGCATCAGGTATGATTACGGAATTTTTCATCAAAAAATAGTTAATGGTTACCAAATGGAGCTTCCTGATGAATGGCTTAGCAAAGGCAATCCTTGGGAATTTGCCAGGGCTGAATATATAGTGAAGGTTCGGTTCTATGGGCATACATATATCTTTAATGACGCTAAAGGAAAATTAAGAGTAAAGTGGGTTGATACTGAAGATGTGCTGGCTATGCCTTATGATATTCCTGTGGCAGGATATAAGACTGATGTTGTAAACACTTTGAGGCTTTGGTCCGCGCGCAGCAGCGAAGAATTTGACTTAAAATATTTTAATGAAGGGGATTATGAACAGGCTGTATATAATAAGGTATTTTCAGAAAGTATATCAAAAGTCCTTTATCCTAATGATAACGTAAGCCAAGGCAGGGAATTGCGCCTTAAGCAGGAGTATTTTTTCACTGCCGCTTCTATTGCGGATATAATCAGGCGGTTTAAAATGGAAAATCCTGACTTTATGGCCTTTCCTGATAAGGCAACTATTCAGCTTAATGATACACACCCTTCTCTGGCAATTGTCGAGTTTTTGCGTATTCTTATTGATGAAGAAAATTTAGACTGGGATATAGCGTGGGATATTGTTGTTAGGACTTTTGCTTATACAAACCACACAGTTATGCCTGAAGCTCTGGAATGCTGGCCCGTTGGTTTATTTGAAACTTTGCTGCCTCGCCACCTCCAGCTTATTTATGAAATAAATATGCGTTTTTTAAAAGAAGTTTCCTTGAAATTTCCCGGTGATACAGGCCGTCTTCAAAGAATGTCTATAATACAGGAAGGCAGTCCTAAAAGGATACGTATGGCATTTTTGTCTGTAATATCCTGCCATTCAGTAAACGGAGTTTCAGAATTGCATAGCGATCTTCTGAAAACCCAGCTGTTTAAAGATTTTTATGAAATTTTTCCGTATAAATTTAATAATAAAACTAATGGAATTACTCCCCGCAGATGGCTGCAGAAATCCAACGAGAGGCTTTCTGATTTAATCACAGACGCTATTGGAGAAAAGTGGGTAACTGATTTATATGAATTACAAAAACTTATATCTTTTAAAGACGACGCGTCTTTTAGAAAGCGCTGGCAGGAAGTTAAGAAAGAAAATAAAAAGTTTTTGGCGGATTACATACATAATACTACAGGAATAACAGTTAATCCTGTATCTATGTTTGATGTTCAGGTAAAACGCATGCATGAATACAAACGCCAGCTCTTATTTGGGCTGTTTATAATTTCTCAGTATTTAAAAATTAAAAAGAACCCTAACACGGATTTTGTCCCCCGGACATTTATTCTAAGCGGCAAAGCAGCGCCCGGGTATTATATGGCTAAACTGATCATAAAGTTTATTTGCAGTATGGCTGATATTATTAATAAAGATAAGGTTATTGGTGATAAGATGAAGGTGGTTTTTTTAGAGAATTACCAGGTATCTTTAGCTGAAAAGATATTCCCCTCGTCTGACCTTTCAGAGCAGATATCCACTGCCGGGACTGAAGCCTCTGGTACAGGGTGCATGAAATTTATGATGAACGGCGCGTTGACTATAGGCACATCTGACGGCGCGAATATTGAAATGGCTCAGGAAGCAGGAGAAGATAATATTTTCTTGTTTGGCTTAAAAGAGCATGAAATCAGGGATTTAAAACAATCTGGGTATGCCTCTCAGGAATATATCAGAAAATCCCCTGTTTTAAGCGAAATTATGCATCTTATTCAGAGTAATTTCTTCTCTCCCGTGGATATTAATTTATTCAAGCCTATTTATGATAGTTTATTTTTTAGCGACCCGTATTTTCTTTGTGCCGATTTTGAATCTTATTGTTCTACACAGCAGCAGGTTTCGGAGCTTTACCAGAAAAATAATAAATGGATTGAAAAGTCTATAATGAACGTGGCTAAATCCGGCAAGTTTTCAAGCGACCGCACGATTAAACAATACGCGGACCAGATATGGAAAGTAAAATACAGCCAGGCATTGGCTGAAGAGTAAACCCAGTTTTTGTCTGTCTGCCGGCAGGTAAATTTTAGGATAAAATTAAATAGGCGGTAAGCTTTAGTGTAATATGTCTAATTTTATACGCTATACGCTATACGCTATACGCTAATGATTATCGGATTAGGATTATTAGTTTTATTGGGAGTAATACTTGCTATTTATGGTTTGTCTTCTTCCGGTAAAATAAGAACTAAAAATAAAAAACCACAGAAAACCGTTAAGCCTTTTGCCCTGCAGGCTGAAGAAGCTAAACAGGCAGAGCAGGAGCCGGATAAACTGATAGAAGAATTTGAAAGATTAAAATCAGTTTGTTGCCAGAAGGAAGAGGAGCTTTCAGCCTTAAAAATGAAAGAAGCCGGTTTTCAATCGGAGTTAGCCAAACGGGAAGAATGGATTGCCAATAGTGAAGAGGCTGTCCGAAAAGCAAAAGAAAAAGCAGATGAATCTGAGAATAAATTCCTGAAAAAAGAGCAGGAAATTCAAGAAGTATTTTCTAAAAACGTAAATCTGGAGAAAGAAAAAAGGGAATTGGCCATAGAATTAGAAAGGTTAGCGCAGGAAAACAAAGAAATAAAAGAAGAAAGCCAGAAGATGAAATATAAGATTGAAAACCTGCTTAAAGAAAATAAAGATCAGCTTACGGCTATTGAAGTTTTTAAAAAACAGCAGGAAAACAGCCAGTGGGTATCAAAACAGGATTTTACAAAATTAAATGAAGAATATACTCAACTAGAAGAAGAACTGGAAGCTAAGGACAATAAGATTAATAGTTTAATACAGGAAATATTGGAATTAAAAAAAACGTAGAGGCGAGTCTCGCGTCTGCCCGCAATAATATACAATTATTTTATAAATGGGCACAAAATATTGTGCCCCCGCGGATTTTTTAGTTAGGAAGGATAGGAATTATTTGGGATAATATGTAGGGGCGCAATATCTTGCGCCCGTAATGAATGCCTGGAAAATTTTTGACAATACGGGTAGAAAAATGAGGAGGGTGCATGAGGCCTAATAGCGCAGCGAAAGCAGGATTTATTTTATTAGTAGTAATAGTTGTAATGTTGTTTTCTTATTCAATTTCTAAAGCGCAGGAGGATACTTATAAAACATCCACCATGGAATTGGCTCTTGCTGAAACAGAGAACAAAACAGAAACCGAAGTTGATTTAGAACAGCCGGCAGAGGTTTCTTCTCAGGCAAAAGATTACAGGTATGTCAGCACTTCAGAGAGAGAAGTAATTGAAGCGCCGAAAGACATAAATTTTTTAAGTGACACATATTTCAGGTATATGCCTAACCGCAGAGTAGAAGCAATGTCCGGTAAAGTAGGGATTATGAAAGCGGAGTCACAGCAGATATATGAATACAAAGTAGGTGGTAAACTTCCTGTGCAGTTTTCTTTGGATACTGAGTATATTAGTATAAAAAACACCAGCCCTGTTGAACTGCCGGCGCATCTGACAGGAATGTCAATAGACCTTCAGACAACACTGCCTTTTTTCGCTTTTGAAAATTTCTACCTCCGGCTTGGAGTAAGCCCTTCATATTATACTGAATACTGGGATTTTGATTCTTCAGCGTTTCGTATTCCCAGCCGTGAATTGCTTATTTACCAGCCGAATGATAAATGGACTTTTATCGCGGGTGTCGCGGTTTGCCCTGATTATGAGACTAAAGTTTGGCCTATCTTAGGGCTTATTTATAAGCCAAATGACAAACTGAAGTTTAATCTTGTGCCTGAAACTCCGACGATAAGTTACAAGCTGACTGATAAGTTGACTTTATTTGGAGAGCTTGGGCTTACTTTAGACCAGGAATATGAAGTAACTAAAGGCAATTTAAATAATGTAATTTTAAAATATAAAGAAAGCAGGTTAGGCACAGGCATAAGGTATGAATTTAATAAATATATACGCAGTTCAGTTACAGTGGGCGGGGTTTTTAACCGCAGGTTACAGTACAGGGATAGTTTAGGTAAAGTTAATATTAATGATTCGGTATATTCTGAGTTCAGGTTTGATATAGTGATATAAAAACGCAAGAGAAATTATTTGGAATAATATGTAGGGGCGCAATATCTTGCGCCCGTAATGAATATTTGGTGAATATAATAATTCGTAGGGGGCCCCGCCAACGGCGGAGTCCCAACGGGACGTGGCGGGCAAATTTTGCTAATGCAAAATTTGGGTTTATTTACGGAGGTTTTATGGAACAAATCAGGTTTGACTTTAATAATGTTTTTGCTTCTGCAATAGGAAAAACACATGGTATTACTGACGCGGAATTATCTGTTATTAAAAAAGACTGCGCGAATGCCCATAAACATTTAAGCGCTGTTTTAAAGAATTCGCTTAACAGGGTTAATCTTGGTTTGGAATGGGCTGCTCTTCCATTTCAATCCGATGAAACTATACAGGTAATCAACAGTCTGGCGAAAGAAATAAAAAAATATGATAATGTTATTTCTTTGGGAATTGGCGGCTCTTATCTTGGCCTTAAAGCGGCGCAGGACGCGTTAAGCCCATGGTATTATAATGAATTTGATAAATCCAGAAAAGGCCTGCCGCGGGTATATTTTGAAGGCAATAATCTTGACCCTGATACATTAAGCGCCCTGCTTAAAAATTTAAATCCTAAAAAGACATTTGTGGTGGTTATTTCCAAGTCAGGAGAAACTACCGAGACAAAAGCAGGGTTTATGATTGTTGAAGCGTGGCTTAAAAAAGCTGTTGGCAAACATTACGGCCGGCAAGTAGTAGTTATTACCGACCCTCTATCTGGAAGCCTGCGTAAAAAGGCTAATGATATGCGAAAGAATGATCGTTTAAGTTTTCGCGGCCTGAATTTATTGAAAGGCGTAGGCGGGAGGTTTTCTGAATTAAATATGGGCCTTTTGCATCTGGCGATTATCGGTATAGATATCAGGCAGGTATTGAATGGAGCCAAACTAATGGCAGAAAGATGCGCCTGCCCTGATTTATTTAAAAACCCCGCGTATATGTACGCGGCCGCGCATACTATATTATATAAAAACAAAAAAAAGCCTATCGCCATACTGATGCCGTTTTCAGAACTGCTTAAATCTACCGCGGATTGGTATGTTCAG
Organism: Candidatus Omnitrophota bacterium; assembly: GCA_043813255.1. Lineage (GTDB taxonomy): Bacteria > Omnitrophota > Gorgyraeia > Gygaellales > Profunditerraquicolaceae > JBDRLG01. The sequence goes on along the minus strand of JBDRLG010000095.1, from coordinate 21,153 downwards.
TTATTAGCTGAAAGTTTGGGTAAAAAATATTCCAGAGTAATATCTGTTAATCAGCAAGGCTTGGAGTCATGGCAGCGCGGGCAGGTTGTAAATACTGGCCGTACGCCTGTTTCCTGCAGGGGGACAAATGATTTGCATTCAATACAGCAGAATAATATTGAAGGGGAGAATGATAAAGTCATTACTTTTATCAGGATAGAAAAGTTTCAAAATGACATCAAGATTACAGAGAAAAGTGACCTTTTATCTGGCAGAAGGTTTTCTGAACTGCTTAAACTTGCCCAAGAAGCTACAGAATGGGCATTAGTGAGAGAATCCCGCCCTAATTGTACAATTATTATGCCGCGGATAACCCCTTTTTATTGGGGGCAGCTCTTGTTTTTCTTTGAGATGGCTGTGGCTTTTGAAGGCGAGCTTTTAAAAGTTAATGCCTTTGACCAGCCCGGAGTAGAGGGTTATAAAAATTATATGTATTATAAACTGCGCAAGCCCGGCATATCCGAAGCAATAGCCAAGGAAATAAAGGATAACCCGTTAATAAAAAAAGATAAATTAATTTTATAGAAATATTGTAGGGATCCCGTTTTGGCGGGGCCTGTTATAAAATAATAACCGTTTGTAATCAAATATATCATAACGGGCGGACGCAAGGCCCGCCCCTACATAAATTTTTTATCATGGTTGATTTAAAATCTAAACTTAATACTTCACAGCTAGAGGCTGTTAACGCTGTTAACGGGCCTGTTTTGGTTATTGCCGGAGCCGGTTCAGGCAAGACCCGGGTTATAGAGTATAGAGTGTTAAATTTAATCCAGAATAATATTGAGCCCGCTTCAATTCTTCTGCTTACTTTTACCAGAGAGTCAGCCAGGAAAATGCTTGAGCGCGCCACAAAACATGACTCTAGGTGTAAGCATGTTGAAGGCGGCACATTCCATTCATTTGGATATAAAATATTAAAAAAATACGCGCGTTACATAGGTTTTCAGGAATCATTTTCTATTATGGATGAAAATGATTCCATAGAAGCGGTTCATAGGTGCGCCAGCGCGATGGGAATGTTTGATAAAGAAAAAAGATTCCCCAAGAAAGATACTTTAAAAACAATTATCAGCGGGGCTATTAACAAAGATTTATCTGTTGGAAAGATATTGGAAAAAGATTACCCTGATTTTCTTATCTGGACAGCAGAAATAGAAAATTTAGGCAAGAAATACGCTGAATTCAAAATAGAAAAAAACCTGCTGGATTACGACGACCTGCTTATTTATACAAAAATCCTTCTGGAAAACTTCGCGGTCCGCCAGAGGATTTCTCAGAAATACCGTTTTATCATGGTGGATGAGTATCAGGATACCAATAAACTACAGGCCGACATTGCCTATTTATTAGCCAAAGATAGAGGCGACAATATAATGATAGTAGGCGATGATGCACAGAGCATATACGGTTTTAGGGGGGCATCTCATGCCAATATCATGGATTTTCCTAAAAGGTATAAAGAATGCAAGATTATTAAACTAGAAGAGAATTACCGCAGTACCCAGTCTATTTTAAATCTGGCTAATTCTGTGCTTGAAAATATGATCAATAAATATTCCAAATGCCTTATTTCCGCGAGAAACGAACAGGGCAATAAACCGCAGTTAATGTTTTTTTCTAATAACTATAGCGAAGCCGAGTGGATAGCTTTACAGATTAAGCAATTAAGGGATGAGGGGTTAGCGTTAGAGCATCAGGCAGTGCTTTTCCGGTCGTCTTATATTTCTATTTCTTTGCAGGCGGAATTAAGCAAAAGGAATATTCCTTATCAGGTCTTCGGCGGGCTTAAATTTTATGAAACCGCCCATGTAAAAGATTTAATGGCGCACCTTAAAATAATCTTTAACCCTAAAGATGAAGTAAACTGGAACAGGGTTCTTATGCTTATTGATGGTGTCGGGCCTAAAACAAGCGATAAAATTATAAAAGAAGTAAGCGGGGATAGTTCTTTTGTTGAGATACTTAATAAACTGGTGATTTTTTATGAGAAAAAATTTAAATTTGGCAATAGCCTGAAAAAATTACAGGCTGTTTTGCACAGCGCTTTTGTTCAAAAAGCCGATATTGGGCAAATATTTGGCCTGATTCTCGACTATTACCTGCCTATCATGAAATTAAAATTTGATGATTGGCAGATGCGGCTTAATGATTTGGATACTTTAAGGCAGATAGCCAGCCGTTATGAATCTTTAGAGGAGCTTTTAGCGGATTTCGCCATAGAGTCACCGCAATCCGGAGTTTTAAAGGCGGAAGCTGTGAATCAAGAACAGGAAAAACCGCTTACTCTCTCCACAATACATTCTTCTAAAGGCCTTGAATGGGATTGTGTGTTTGTTCTGGGCTTGGCAGAAGGGACATTTCCTGTAAGTTTTTCTTTAAATGATGAAAGCCAGATAGAAGAAGAGCATAGGCTGTTTTATGTGGCAGTAACACGTGCCAAAAATAAATTATTTCTTTCGTTGCATCATGAATCTAGCCGGGGAGGAATCAGCCAGTTTAACAAGATTTCCCGTTTTATTGATTGCGCTGATATTCTATCCCGGATTGATAGAGAGGTTGTTATTGAGCCTGATTTTGACGAAGAGGATTTTGTGCTTGACCCTTCAGACGATAACTATCCGGCATATGACAAGAAACTTCTCTACAAAAAAGTCAGAGGGTATTTTTAGTGTATCAAAAATCATTGCATGTCTGTGTTCTTGTGTTACAATAATTCAGTATGAAATTCAATGTTAAAGTCAAAGCCAATTCTAAAGTTGAGCAGATAGAGAAGTTGTCCGGTAATGAGTATTCCGTGAAGGTGAAATCTCCGGCGCAGGAAGGCAGGGCAAATCAGGCGTTAATAAACCTGCTGAGTAAATATTTTGATATCCCAAAAAGTAAGGTTATAATAATTAAAGGGCATAAAAATAAAAATAAAACCATAGAAATTTTAGAGGAATAAATCTATGGTATGGGAAAGTATAAAATACTTCCCAACCACTGAAAATTCCACTAAAAGTAATCTAAAAAATCATTTATTCCAAATTTTGCTAATGCAAAATTTGGGTTTATCAAAGGTAAATTTTCTTGAATGAATATTAACTTTTATAATAAGGTTAAAGAGATTATTGATAGAGATTCCCGGTATAGCGCCGATGCTTATGAATTTGTAATGCAGGCTTTATGGTATACCCAGAAGAAAATTAAGAATAATGGCCATGTCAGTGGCAAAGAGCTTTTGGGGGGGATAAAAGAGTTCGTCTTGGAGCAATACGGCCCCATGGCAAGGACAGTTGTTAATTATTGGGGGATTTACCAAACTGGAGATTTTGGCGATATTGTGTTTAATATGATTGAAAAAGGGCTGATGGGCAAGACAGAAGAAGATTCAAAAGAAGATTTTAAGAATGTTTATGATTTTCAAGAAGCATTTAACGCGTTTAAAGAAATTAAACTGAGGCGCCGTAAGAATCTTATAAAAAACAGATAAGGATTTTTATGGTTGAGAAAGTATAAAACACTTTCTCAACCACTGAAAATTCCACTAAAATTAATCTAAAAATTAATTTATTAAAGTAAATTTTCTTTAATGAAAGTTAAAATCTATTATCACGATACCGATTGCGGAGGCGTAGTTTATTACGCTAATTATTTAAAATATTTGGAAGAAGCGCGCACGGAATTTTTTGAACAGCGGGGTATATTTATTAAAGAGCTTGCCAAGTCAGGTGTTTTATTTGTTGTCGCCCGTCAGGAGATAGATTATAAACAGCCTGCTTTTTACGCGGATACCCTTGATGTTGGTTCTAATATATCGGCAATTTCTAATGTTAAAATTGAATTTTCTCATAAAATAAATAATCAGAATAATCAGCTTATCTGCGCCGCAAAGACAATTATGGTTTGTGTTGACGGCAATATTAAGCCAAAAGTTATCCCCGAGGAACTAAAAATAAAGTTGGCCGGAAAAAAGGAGGGTATTTAAATGGTCGCGTTTTTTCTGGTAATTATTGTGGCAGCCGCCGCTTTGGCAATTTTTGCGTTGATGCCTTCTAAAGAAAGTATTCATAATGAAAAAAAACAGGAAAGTGAAAGTTTAAACAGTCATTTTGTCAGGAGTGAATTGACTTTAAAGATGGAAGAGCAGATTAATTCTTTAAATCTGGAGTTGGAAAGGCTTAAAACAGAGCGTGAACAAGTAAGAAACGAGCTTTCGTTGGCAAATGATCTAGTGTCTAATTTGAAAGATGAATTAGTCAGGATCAGAAAAAACGATAAAACAGTGGAATATGGGGAATTGGAAAAATTAAGAAATGATAATATCCATCTAAGGGATGATTTATATAAAAAAGGGCAGGAATTAGAAAAGTCTTTGTCTGATAATTTAAGTTTGAGTAAAGATTTATCCAAAAATCAGGGGGCCGCGGCTAAGTTAGAATTATTAGAAAAGCAGATCGCGGATTATAACAATAAAATAGAGGAATATAAAGCTTTAATAAATAAGCTGGAAGAATCAACTAAAGAAGCGGTGCCTAAGCAGGAATATAACCAGATAAACAATAAATGTATTCAGCTGAGCGGGGAATTAGAAGCATTTAAAAATAAATCTATCCCGAAAGAAGAATATGAAGCGTTAACTCGGAAAGTGGCTGAAGCTGAAAGCAAAATAGGTAATTTTAATAATGAAAATCAGGATTTAGTTAATAAAATAAAGATATTGGAAAATGAGATTAACGAACATAATAAGGAAATATTGCAGCAAAGAGAGATTATCCGTGAGCATGAACAATCAAGAGAGCATGCCGTTGAAGAAACAAAGAAATTAGAAATATTCAAACAAGAAAAATCTGATTTAGAGAATAAAATTAAAATGCTGGAGTCTCAGATAAATGAATATAGCAAAGAGATTGAAAAACATAATGAAATAATATCTCAGCGCCAGAATCAGGAAAAGCAAATAGACGCGGCTTTTAAAAAAGAATATGATGATTTAAAAAGCAGGCTGGAGGTTTCTGAATCGCAGATGAAAGAGCTGGCAAAGTTAACTAAAGAAAACATTGATTTATTAGAGCAGGTGAAAAGCCTTGAAAAACAAATAGAGAATTATAACAAAGAATCCAAAAAAGATGAAGCTATCAGAGGGGTTTCTAAAGAACAGTATGAAGAGTTGAAACAGAAATTAGAAAAAGCTGAAGAAGTGCTGAGAATAGTGCACGGGGCAGGGTCTTGATATGGCCTTTGTTGCCAGGACAGGATGCTCTCTGCCGTCTTTGATGATTCTAAATTTTATTTTTGGCTGGATTTTTCTGCGGCCGGCATATTGGATAGTCTTGGAAGTTGTTTTATTAGGGTTGTTTATTCTTAATATAGTTTTTCTTAAAAACAAATTATTTTCTGCTTTTAACACTACCCCCAAAGATACCCCTAGAGGTAAAAAAAGCGGTAATATTGTTGATATTGAGGGTGAAGTTTTAGAGTAAAAATATACTAAATAACGGGCCCCGCATTGGCGGGGCCCATACATATTATTTATTAGGGAGGGAGTAAAATGCAAGGCTTTGATTTTTTATTGTTGGCACCTGTGGGTTCAATATTAGCTATTGGTTTCGCGTTTTATCTGGCGATGTCTATTTTAAAAAAAGATAAAGGCAATGATAAAATGCAGGAAATAGCCTTGGCTGTAAAGATTGGCTCAAGGGCGTATTTAAAAAGGCAGTATCTGGGCGTATCTATGTTTTTTATTGTAGTATTCTTTGTCCTTTTGGCGATGGCGTTTAAAAATTATCTGGTTATTTTTGTGCCATTCGCGTTTTTAACCGGAGGTTTTTTCTCAGGGCTTTCAGGGTTTATTGGTATGAGCATAGCCACAGAATCTTCAAACCGGACTGCCGCGGGAGCAATGAAGAGTTTGAATTCGGGTTTGCGCATCGCGTTTTCAAGCGGGGCGGTCATGGGCATGACAGTCGTTGGCTTGGGATTGCTTGATTTAAGCATTTGGTATTATTTCCTTAATTGGTATTATTCTTCACATCCAATTCCTTTAGGCACGGATAAAATTGCCGCTATTACTTCAACTATGCTTTGTTTTGGTATGGGTGCTAGTTCAATGGCTCTTTTTGCCCGTGTGGGCGGAGGCATATTTACTAAAGCGGCGGATGTTGGAGCTGATTTAGTAGGAAAAGTTGAAGCCGGTATTCCTGAAGATGACCCGCGTAACCCCGCGGTTATTGCTGATAATGTAGGAGATAATGTTGGTGATGTGGCTGGAATGGGGGCGGATTTATATGAATCTTATGTAGGTTCAATTGTTGCCACAGCAGCGCTTGGTGTAGCGGCTGGTTTAGGAGTAAGCGGTGTCACTGTGCCTATGGTTATGGCGGCAGTTGGAGTTTTCGCGTCTATAATCGGGACATTTTTTGTTAGAAGCAAAGAAGAAGCAAGCCAGAAAGTATTATTGGCCGCGTTAAGAAAAGGAGTATTAGTTAGTTCTGTATTAGTCGCGGTTGTTTCTTTCTTTTTAGTTAAAGCTACATTAGGTGTTGAGCATATTGGAGTTTATTGGGCGGTTATTTCCGGGTTAGTAGCTGGAGTTTTAATAGGATTTAGCACAGAGTTTTATACCTCCAGCCGTTTTTCACCAACTCGTTCAATAGCCGACGCTTCTTTAACCGGGCCTGCTACAGTAATTATAGGCGGTATGGCTGTAGGCATGATGTCAACTGCTATTCCGGTTATTGTGGTTGGAATTGCGATATTGTTGAGTTTCTTTTTATCAGGCGGTGGAGCGGATTTCTCCTTAGGGCTTTATGGAGTTGGCATTTCGGCTGTAGGTATGCTTTCAACTCTGGGAATAACTTTAGCTACAGACGCTTATGGCCCTGTTGCTGATAATGCCGGAGGCAACGCGGAAATGTCTCATTTGCCTCCTGAAGTAAGGAAAAGGACAGATGCCTTGGATTCTTTAGGTAATACCACCGCGGCTACCGGTAAAGGGTTTGCTATTGGCTCAGCCGCTTTAACCGCGCTTGCGTTGATAGCCGCTTTTAAGGATCAAGTCGCTATATATGGAAAAGAGATGTCTTTAAGTATAATGAGCCCGAATGTGTTAGTAGGCCTGTTTTTAGGAGGAATGCTGCCGTTTTTATTTTGTTCTTTAACTATGCGCGCTGTAGGCAGGGCCGCGGGTAAGATAGTTGTGGAAGTGCGCAGGCAGTTTAAAGAGATTAAAGGGCTTTTGGAAGGCAAAGCAAAGGCTGATTATGCCCGATGTGTAAGCATTGCTACCGTCTCAGCTCAAAAAGAAATGATTCTTCCTTCTCTTTTAGCGATAGCTTCTCCTATTATAGTAGGGCTTACTATAGGCATAGAAGCCCAAGCCGGATTATTAACCGGAGCATTAATATCGGGTTTTGTTCTAGCGATAATGATGGCAAATTCCGGAGGTGCTTGGGATAACGCGAAAAAATATATTGAAGAAGGCCATCATGGCGGAAAAGGTTCTCTTGCTCATAAAGCGGGTGTTGTAGGAGATACTGTTGGAGACCCGTTTAAAGACACCTCCGGACCGAGTTTAAATATTCTTATTAAGCTTATGTCCATGGTTTCTATTGTTTTTGCTTCGTTTATTATAAAGAACAGTTTCTTTAAGTAGGGACACAACATTTTGTGTCCGTTTATAATTTTCAATTTTGTCTCACGTTATATTAAGGGTGTCTCTGTAAAAAGAGGCACCTTTATTTTTTAGATTACTAATTAAGTCATTTATAAAAGTATTTATTATTTTTTAAAATAGTGGTATAATTCATAAATATGGACGACCTTGAATTTGCCCGAAATTGTATTAGAGGAGATAAATATTATTGTAACGAATTCGTGGATAAATATTCCCGCCTTATTTATAACTATATTGGTTGTGTCCTTCAGCAGAAAAACCCGCATTTGTTCACTTTGGAGAATATAAAAGATATATTTCAGGGAATATTTTTGTCTTTATTTAAAGATGGATTTAATAAACTAAAAACTTTTAAAGCTAAAAATGGATGCAGCCTTGCCAGCTGGCTGAGGCAGGTAACGGTAAATTATACGCTGGATTATGTGCGTAAATTCAGGTCAGTAGTTTCTCTGGATGAAGAAGATAATAATCTGCTTAGTTTAAAAGATATAATTGCCGATAACAGGCCATCTGTTAAAGAGAATCTTAATAATGAAGAAAGATTGTCGCAACTAGAGGAATGCGTAAAAAGGCTTGATATAGATGAGAAATATTTTATGGAATTTCATATACACAGGGGGTTAAGCCTTGAAGTTATGAAGAAAATGCTTGGAGCCTCCCGCGGCGCGGTAGATATGCGTAAGAAAAGGATTGTGGGGAAGTTAAAAGAGTGTTTTAAAAGAAAAGGTTTTATTATTAAATAGTTAATACTGATGAAAAAGTATATTTTTAAATAATTGTTAGCTAGGAAAGGTTTTATCGTCTATTATAAGTAGGGGAGGATTATTGAAGATAGAAGAAATTATCAAAGCGCTTTATAAAAGGTATAAAAGCCTTTTTTTAGGCAAAGAAGAAGCTCATCCTAATGAAGAGATGATGGCTTGTTACATAGAAGGTTTTCTTGGTCCTCAAGAGGTGGAATATGTGAAGCAGCATTTATTGCATTGTGATAAATGCGCGGAAAATTTTGCCGCGCAAACGAGTATTGAATTTAACCAGAATATGGAAGTGCCGGCAGATCTAATGGAGAATGTAAAAAATCAGGTTATGCAGGAAATTAAAGTCCCCGCTTTAGAGATCTTGTATAGAATAAAAGGCAGTATTATTGAATTATTTAATACTAATGGAGCGGTATTAATGGATCAGGAGCTTATCCCAGCGCCTTTATTGCGCAGCCGGCAAATAAAAGATTTTAGGGATGAAGTAACTATCCTGAAAGATTTCGCGCAGATGAAAGCGGAAATAAAAATAGAGAAAAAAGGCCCTTCTTTATTTAATTTGTCGGTAACAATAAAAGAAAGGCTGAATTCGCGCGTGATTAAAGACTTAAGGGTTACTCTTCTAAAAGGCGATATTGAATTGGAATCATATATTACTGATTCAGGAAAAATTATGTTTGAACATCTTCCATTGGACAACTATGCAATAGAAATTTCCGATATAAAGCATAAACTAATTTCAATCCTGTTGAATATAAAAATTTAATCCTTTGCTATGGCAAATGTTGAAGGGACTTTTATTCTGGAGATATCAAAGCAGGATAATGGCCTGTTAATGAGCATTTGCGAACAAAAAGAACTGGCTTCAACTATAAAGCATTATTCCAGCCTTCAGGTAACTGCCGCGCATATCAGGAAATTATGCCGTGAGTTAGTTGCAATATTAAATAAAGCCGCCCAAAATAACCCGTCTGATTATTATCTTATTCAGCAGTTAAAAAAAAACGGCCAGCTTTTATGGGATTACCTGCTTACAAAAGAAATCAAAGAAAAACTGTCCTCTGCCACAAGTAAAAACCTGATTTTATCTCTGGATGAATGCTTAATAGATATACCTTGGGAACTTTTATATGACGGCAGGGAATTTTTATGCCTTAAATTTAACATAGGAAGAGTGGTGCAGACTAATCAGCAGCCGTATTCCCTGCGTTACCGCAGTACCGACAGCGTCATTAAGATGCTCATACTGGTTAATCCTACAGATGATTTAAAATCTGCTTATCTTGAAGGGGTTTATATTAAGAACCAGCTTGATTCCCGAAGAAAACATATTAAGATTGATTTTAAATCTACGCATATCGATACCTTGTATGTAAAAAAGAACCTGCGGGATTATGATATTGTGCATTTTGCCGGTCATTGTGAATATGATGAGCATAATTCTAGAAATACAGGCTGGGTTTTAAGCGACGGCAGGTTTACTACTAGAGATGTATTGGCGTTGAGCTACAGCCTGCATTTGCCTAGCCTGGTGTTTTCCAATGCCTGTTATTCAGCAAAAACAGGGGAGGCTTTGTTGGATATAAATTATCAGGAAAAAACTTATAGCTTAGCCGCTGCATTTTTGTTTTCGGGAGTCAGGCATTATGTCGGCACTATCTGGCAGGTAGAAGACGTGGCCAGTTTGATGTTTGCCAGAGAGTTTTACAACGAGTTGATGAGAGGCAGGCCTGTTGGCGAAAGTATCCGGTTGGGAAGGCTTAAATTGATTGAAGTATACGGGTTGACTGATATTTCGTGGGCGAATTACATCCTTTACGGAGACCCGAATTATGTTTTATTCAAGATGCTGAAAACATATATTTCTCCCGCCGGCCCGAGGATAAAAAAAAGAGCCGGGCCTATTTGGAAAAAATACAGGGTTAAGTTTCTTATCGCGGTATCGCTTATAGTTTTGTTATGCGGTATATATTTTTATCTGCCAGCTAAGAACCCCGGCACCTATTTTTTATTTTTAGAATCAAAAGAATTTTTTAAGCAGGGAGATAACCAGCAGGTAATTTCTACCACCGAAAAAATTATCGTTAAAGAGCCCGGATTTTTGGCGGCGTATCCTTTAATCGCTAAAGCTTATGAACGGATGGGTAATACTGAGCAGGCCCTTAAATATTATTTTGAATATGCTCTTTACAGCCAGAAGAAAAATGATAAAAAAAGGCTCGCGTCCGCTTATATAGGAATAGGTTGGATTTACCACTTATCAGGAGATTATGAGAAGGCGCAGGAGTTTTATAAAAAAATCTTAAACTTAAGCAAAGAAAATAATGATAAATTAAATGAAGCGGTTGCTTTGAGAAAATTAGCTGTCTGGCATATTGATAAGGAAGATTATGACAAAGCGTTAGAGCTATTGATGAAAGCCCAGGAGATTAACTTAGAAAGAACGCGTATTTACGGGCATAAATATAATTTGGCCTGTGATTATTTTGATATAGGCCTTGTATTTTCCAATAAAGAGGATTATCCCGCGGCTAAAAAATTCTATAAAAAAAGCCTTGAGTTATTTAAACAAATGAAACTGGCCGATGAATTAAGCGACCATTATTTCAATCTGGGGGAGATTTATTTATTTGAAAAAGATTACGGCAAAGCACTGGAATATTATCAAGAGGGGTTAAAAATAGATGAAACGCATGGCAATAAACCAGCTATCGCTAATGATTACAATATGTTTGGCGAACTTTACTTACAAACAGGTAATTTGGAAAAAGCGGAAGAGTCTTTTCATAAATCAGCATTATTATTACTGCAGGTAAAAAACCTTCCTGATTTAGCGGAAACATACCATAATCTGGCGGTTTTATACAAACAAAAAAAACAAAAGAGCAGAGCGCGCGATTATTACCGTAAGGCGCAGGAAATTTACCGTCAGATAAATACCCCTGCTTATTTAAAAATTAGAAAAGAACTTTTAGGTTTGTAAAATTTTCTTGTTAGATTTGTCATTTTCTTACGTCAATTATATCAGGAGGTGGGAAAATGGCTAAACATACATTGTATTGTTTTTTGGCAGGCGTATTTATTGCGCTTGGTTCTTCTAATGCTTCCGCCGGGGATACCAACTGGAAAAATATTTCTGCTGAATACACAGGTATTAATTGCGTCTTGATTGCTCCAAATAACCCGCGGGAAATTTATGCCGGCTCTGAGAAAGCGATTTTAAAAAGCGAAGACTCAGGCGGCAGCTGGCGGGTTGTTTTGAATGTAAAAAAACCGGTTAATTATCTGGTTTACAGCGCGCAAGACAATAGTATTTATGCCGCTTCGGGCAGGGGGCTTTATTATAGCGGTAATCAGGGCAGGAACTGGAAATTGATTTTTAAAATAAGCGATTACCCCGATAATGAAGCTGTTTTTGTTTTGCTAAATTGCGGGGCAATATATTTAGGCACAAAAAATGGCCTGCTTGTAAGCGAAGATAAAGGCAGAAGCTGGCATAAATACGCGGGTAAGTTATCAGAGAGCAGGATATTTTCTATTGCCTGCGGACAAAAGGGCGGAGAAAATATTTATATTGCTTCTGAAGATGGATTTTTCGCAAGCTATAACAATGGGCAGTCTTGGGAAAAAATATTTAATGACTATATTTTTGAAGAAAACCAAGAGAATCAGGACAATAATGATGACGCGGAAAAAGAAACTGCCTTAAATATCAACTATATAATAACTGCTTCTGATAATTCAGGGGTTGTTTATCTCTCATGCAAAAGAGGTATTTATAAAAGCGTTGATTGCGGCAGGCAATGGGAACTACTGCCGGATTTTGGGTTATTGGACAGGTATATAAAATTTATGCTAGTAAGTGCCGATTCTACTCTTTACGCGGTTACTAAAACCGGCATATATAAATTTACCGCTACCAGATGGCAGGAATTATCACTGGGGCTTGCTTCACAGGAGATAAGGTTTCTTGCTTTAGATGGCAAAGGCAATTTATACACGGCATGTGATAGAGGGGTATTTAAAGCCATAGAAGAAAGTTCATCCCGTGTTAAGAATAAAGCGCTAACTTTCTATTATAAAGGAGAACCTGATATCAGCCAGATTCAAAAAGCCGCTATTAAATACGCGGAAGTAGAGCCTGAAAAAATCCAGCTCTGGAGAAAACAGGCCGCGAAAAAAGCGTTATTGCCAAAAATAAGCGCGTCAGTGGACAGAGACACCTCTGACATTTGGCATTGGGAATCCGGCTCTAGCACAAAAGCAAGCGATGATGCCTTGATAAAAGGCAACGATAGCATAGATTGGGGAGTTACCGTAAGCTGGGATTTAGGAGAAATTATCTGGAACAATGACCAGACCTCAATTGACACCCGTTCACGGCTTATGGTTCAGTTAAGGGAGGATGTGCTTGATGAAGTGACAAAACTTTATTTTGAGCGCATAAGGCTGAAAATGGAATTGGATAATTTAAGCATAGAAGACAGAAAAAAACGATTTGAAAAAGAATTAAAAATCAGAGAATTGACAGCAATGCTTGATGGTATGACAGGCGGTTATTTTTCACAGGCCAGCCAAAATAGGTGTGGCGCGAAATAGTTTTTGTGCTGGTGAGTTTTTTTTGATATTATATAATAATATAAATATTTAAGGAGGTGTAAAAGTGAAATACTTAATAGGCGTATTAATATTGTGTTTATTTATTCTGGGTTCTTACGGAGAATCGCGCGCGCAGGATAATCAGCCTGTACCGGAAGAAAAAATTAATAATGAATATACGGTAGGCATAGACGACATATTAGATATAAGCGTGCTTCAACCGGAAAAATTCATCTCTACTGTTACTGTCGCGCCTGACGGCACAATAAGTTTTCCGTATGTAGGAAATATAAAAATTAACGGTATGAGCCTTACTCAGGTTCAGGATGAGATTCAAAAACAACTTGCTGATGGATATATGAAATACCCTGTGGTTTCGGTTTCTCTGCGCGAGAACCGCAGTAGAAAATTTTATATATATGGGGAGGTAATTAAGCCCGGGACTTATATGCTTCAGGATAAGACAACAGTTTTAAAAGCGATTACCATGGCTGGAGGTTTTAGCAAGTACGGTTCATCCAGCAGGGTTAAAGTATTGAGAATGGAAAAAGACGGCTCAGGGTATAAAACAATCAAAGTAAATATTTCCGATGTAATGTCAGGGAATTCCAGCAAAGATGAAATTTTACAGCCTCAGGATATTGTAGTGATATCAGAAGGTATTTTCTAATAGGAGGAAAATTTAATGGAATTGTATAATCAGTCCGCGGAATCAGTAACAATGAGGGATTATTTAAAAGTTTTATTCAGGCAAAAAGCAGTAGTTATTACTACAATTATTACAGTTGTATTAGCGGTATTAATAGGTCTGCAGTTTAAAACCCCAGAGTATGAGGCTAAAGTAAAAATGCTTATTTCAGCTAAAAAACAGGTAGAGTCTCCGTATTACAGGGAACTGGCGGGTTTCCGCAATGTTGAAGCAGTGCTTACTCAAAGTGAAATCGTAGATTCAAATCCGGTTATTGACCGCGTGGTCAGGGTAGTAGCATTGTATGACCGGCCTTTAAGTTATGAAGTAAATTTTTCTTCAATGATAAAAAAGCCTTTTATTACAATAAGGGCGAAAATGTTATCTAAACAACTTTCCAGCCTTTCTCCTGAACAAAAGAAAGTTTTTCTTTTTAGGATGGCGGTAGAAGATTTAAAAAAACAAGTAAAAGTAGAGCCGATAAGAGACACTAACCTGTTTAATATTATTGTGCGCGATTACAGCCCTTTAGGCGCGGCGATACTGGCAAATGTAGTAAGCCGTTCATACGTTATTTTTGACCTTGAACAGCAGCTCGCGGAGATCCAGCTTAAATATGGTGAAAAGCATCCTATGACCATACAGTTGAAAGATAATATCATTAAATTGACTGCCCAGCTTAACGGACAGCCTCTTTCAGATATGGAAGCAATGGGCCCGGCAAGTGTAAAGATTATAGAGCAGGCGGTAATTCCTTTAAAATCCGTTGGAATGTCAAAATTAGCCACATTTATTCTGGCTGTTTTCATGAGTATATTTTTAGGAATTATGCTGGCATTTATGTTTGATTACTTAGACCAGACATTTAAGTCACCGCAGGAACTGGAGTCATATTTAAACCTGCCATATCTGGGCGCTAAGCCAAAGAAGAGGGATAATGGCAGCTACCATGACTTAGCAGATCAGATTTATCTGATAATGAAAGATAAAGAATTAAAATCAGTATTAATCGCTTCCGCGTCTAAAGGCGAAGGTACCAGCGAAATAATCGCTAACCTCGGAACATATTTTTCCAAAACCGCGGGTTATAAAGTGTTAATTATAGACGCCAATTTGCGTAACCCTGCTATGCAGCATTTTTTCAGGATTACAGACGTCCAAGGCTTGGTTGAACTGCTTGAAGGAAAAGCTTCTTTTGATCAGGCTGTACAGGATTTAGGCGGTAATTTAAATATCTTGTTTGCCGGTAAATCCGCTTTTAACCCGGTAACAATTTTAGGCTCGCATGCCATGCAGGAATTATTAAAGCAGGCAAAAGAAAAATACGATATTATTTTAATTGATTCCGCGGGGTTAAGTGGAAATAAGGACGGAGCGGTAGTTGCTTCATTCATAGATGGGGTTGTTTTAGTAGTAAATGAAGGCAAAACCCGCAAACAGGTAATAAAAAACGCTATCGCGCCTCTTGAAAACAAGAGGGTTGTTATATTGGGAGCCATCCTAAATAACCGTACTTTCCCTATACCGGAAAAATTATATCGGAGATTGTAGGGTTAATGAATAAAAACATATTAGTAATAGGCGGTGCCGGTTATATCGGTTCGCACATGGCAAGGCTTTTACTTGAAACCGGATTTAACACGGTTATATTTGATAACTTAAGCACAGGATATAAAGAATTCATTCCTAAAAAAGCCGCGTTTATCAAAGGCGATTTACGCGAAGAAAAAAATATAAGCAAAGCCTTCTCGAAATACTCCATAGATACAGTAATGCATTTTGCCGCTTCTTCATTAGTTGGAGAATCCGTGCGAGACCCGCTTAAATATTACGAAAATAACGTCTATGCCTGTGTTAATTTAATTAAAGCAATGATAGAGCATAAAGTAAAGAAATTCATTTTTTCTTCCACAGCCGCGGTTTACGGAAAACCTGAAACAGTGCTTATAAAAGAAGACAATACTATTAAGCCAGCAAACCCATACGGCCGTTCAAAGCGCATGATAGAAAAGATATTAGAAGACATAGCGCAAACCGGAGATTTAACCTATATAACCCTGCGTTACTTTAACGCCGCCGGAGCGCATCCATCAGCAGAAATAGGAGAAAAGCACAACCCGGAAACGCACCTAATACCCAATATCCTAAAAACCGCCAAAGGAGCGAAAAAAGAGCTGGTTATATTTGGCAATGATTATCCGACAAAAGACGGCACCTGTGTGCGCGACTACATACACGTTCAGGATTTATGCCTTGCGCACCTGTTGGCGCTAAAGGCGTTAAACAACAAAATAAAAAATGAAGTATTCAATTTAGGCAGTGGTAATGGATATTCAATAAAAGAAGTAATAGAAATAGCTCAAAAAATAACCGGCAAAAAGATAAAAACAAAAACAGGTCCCCGCCGCCCCGGCGACCCAGTAAAACTGGTAGCCAGCGCCCAAAAAGCAAAAGAGATATTGGGCTGGCAGGCGCAATACGGGTTGGAAGAGATTATAAGGACGGCGTGGGAGTGGGAGAAGAAAAGGCGGTAAAAAGGGAAAAATGTTGAATTTGGTTGCATTATGTTATCAAATATGTTAAACTATTGTTATGAAATGGGAAGAATTCATTAAAAAAGCAGGTAATTTGCCGGTAGTTGATACTGAGATTCTTTTAGCTGGTCTGCCTAATTCAAGGCCTTTAAAAGTGCAGATTAGCCGTTGGCGGGCCTCAGGGAAACTCATTCAACTTAAACGCGGCATTTATCTTTTGGATGAAATTTACCGTAAAGTAGAGACAAATGGGTTTTATATTGCTTCGTTACTTAAACAGCCGTCTTATATCAGTTTAGAAAAAGCGCTTGAATACCACGGTCTAATTCCGGAAGCAGTCTACGTGTATACCTCTGTTACTACTAAACGGCAGGGAGAATTTGTTTCTAAAGCAGGCAGATTTGATTATAGGCATATTAAAAAATCCCTTTTTTGGGGGTATAATTCGTTAACAATTAACAACCAGACGGCTTTTATCGCTTTGCCAGAAAAAGCCCTGCTTGATTTTTTTTATCTGAAAGACGTAAAAATCAGCTTAGATTACCTTGAAGAAATGAGGCTTCAAAATACAGAAAAAATTAATTTTGATAAATTATTAGAATGCGCAAAAAAGTTTAAAAAACCGTCAATACTGCGCGCGGCAGAATTAATTAAAGAGTATATTGTTAAATGCCGGAAAAAAGAGAAAACGCTATGAAAGATTATTGCCTGGAATTAGCTTCTAAAAAAACAGATTTTGGCGCGAAATTAAATGTTATGCGGGAATATCTTCAGGCATATATCCTGAAAATTATGCGTGATGAAGGATTGTTTCGTTATGCTGCTTTTTTAGGCGGGACAGCATTAAGATTCTTATACGGCCTGCCCCGTTTCTCGGAAGATTTGGATTTCTCACTGGTTAAAAGCGGAGAATATAATTTTTCTTCGCTTATGCAAAGGATTAAAGAAGAGTTATTATTGGCAGGTTACGATGTTTCATTAACTTACAGCGATGACAAAAATGTCCATTCAGCTTTTGTAAGGTTTATTGGATTAATGTATGAAGCAGGGATTTCTCCTTTAAAGAGCCAGAAATTTTCAATTAAAGTAGAAATTGATACGCTTCCTCCAAAGGGCGAAGTTTTAACAACAGAGATCGTAAATAAATATTTTCCGGTAGCGTTTTTATCGTATGATCTTCCTTCGTTATTATCTGGTAAACTGCACGCGCTTTTAAGCAGGAAATACACAAAAGGCCGCGATTTTTTTGACCTTGGATGGTATCTTTCCCGCTGGAAAGGTATTTCTCCAAATATTACATTGCTTCATAATGCCCTTAAGCAGACCGGATGGAAGAAAGAATTGCTTGATGAAAAAAATTGGCGTGATTTTATTTATGATGTTGTAAAAAAGGCAGATTGGAAAAAAGTAACTGAAGATGCCCAAAATTTCTTAGAGAATCCTTCGGACATGAATATTTTTTCGCAGGGAAATATGCTTAAATTAATAAAGGGCAAAATTTGACAAAAAGAATTAAGCGGTGCGTTATTCTTAATTTCAAACTCGTATGAGCAGGAAGAAGCTAAAATTATACGCGGGATTATTTAATCCTTCGACAGAAATCTTCGGTTTTAAAACCGGAGATGAATGCTGTATTGTTTTTTCTGCTCAGGAGGAAGCCCCGGGCTTTAGCCCGGGGAGCTTCACTCTTGATTTAAGGAGTTTGTATGCTTACTCTGGAAGCACTGCTTAATTATGCAAAAGAGCGCCGGATGCCGGCCTCAAAAGTACGCGGTATTGTAAGAGAGTACCTGCAGGTTCTTATTATCAAAGAACTTTATCGCAGCGAATCCGGCAGAAAACTTTTTTACTGGAGGTACATACCTGCGCCTTGTGCATGGCACCAAGCGGTTTTCCGAAGATCTTGATTTCAACGCCGCGAGGCTTAAGAAGAGTGATTTCGAGGCCTCTGCCCATGTAATCGCGCGAGAGCTGAAACGTTTAAATATCCAATCTGTAGTTGAGTTTCGGCATTGGAAGAATATTTATGCCGCGGATTTAATTTTTCCCGAAGTTGAGAAGGAGTATCGTGGAGAATTTACACCTATGACGCTGTAAAACTATACGCTTCAAAATGGCTCTTTGACCTTAAAGATGATTTTGAATTTAATAGCATATTTCATTAGGAGTTGCCTTGAAATTCACTTTTTTATTCAGTATATTATATGTATTGAATAAAAAATAGGTATTTTGTTCAATATAACTTAAAAAATGCTCAAAAATACGATTATTCAACAAAAACTAGAAAAAGAGAGTTTATTAAACCATGCCTATATTCCTCGGGATAAGCTTGGCGTTTTTAATCAGGCGCTTTCTTCGCAGATTATTAAAGTGATTACCGGGCCGCGCCGTGCCGGAAAATCGGTATTCGCGTTTTTACTGCTTAAGAAAGAGGACTTCGCTTATGTAAATTTTGACGATGAAGATTTGCTTAAGCAGGATAATTATGATGATATTCTTGCCGCCCTGCATGAAGTTTATCCAAAGGCAAAATATTTTCTTTTTGATAAAATCTAGAATTTGGGTAAATGGGAAGTTTTTGTCAGCAAACTCTACCGCAGGGGATATAATTTGGTGCTTACTGGTTCCAATGCCCGATTGCTTAGTTCAGAACTTGCCATAGCGCTTACGGGCCGGTACGCGGCAGTAGAAATTCTGCCGTTTAGTTTTAGAGAATTTCTTTCTGCCCGCGGCTATAAATCCGCGCGGATAGAAGGGGCGCCAGAGGCTAAGGCGGAGATTCTATGTTTTCTTGAGGAGTATTTACGGCAAGGCGGATATCCTGAAGTAGTTGTTAAAAATCTTGAAGCCAAACCGTATTTAGAGACTCTTTTTGACGCTTTGCTTCTAAAAGATGTAGTTAAGCGTTTCAGAGTTAGATACACTCAGCAGATATATGATTTGGCGCATTATTTAATGGCTCATTTCGCTTCGGAGTTTAGCTATAACAAACTGCGCAATGCTTTAGGCCTGCGCAGTACCGCGACCGTTGAAAAATATGCCCGGTATCTTGAAGAAGCATACCTTCTTTATTCCCTGAACCGTTTTTCTTATAAGTTTAAGGAACAAATCAAAACTCCCAAGAAAGCATATTTTGTTGATACAGGGATTCTTGCGGCAAAAGCGTTTCAGCTGTCACCTAACAGCGGGCGGTTGATGGAAAATGCCGTATTTATAGAATTGGTGCGCCGGGGATATATTCCGAACGAAAGCCTTTTTTATTATAAAACCCGTAACAATAAAGAAGTTGATTTTATAACTCGGCAGGGGACAAAAGTTAACAGCCTTATACAGGTATGTTTGGATCTTGATTTTGAAGATACGCGTAAACGTGAACAAAACGCTCTTGTGGAAGCGGGTAAAGAGCTTGAATGCGGCTGTTTGATTATCTTGAGCTGGGATACTGAATCACAGGTAGATGTTAAAGGTGCTAAGATTGACATTGTGCTTTTATGGAAATGGCTGGTTCAAGAAAAATAGGCCTGTCCCCATTGTTTCTAATCGTCCCGTCATTCTGACCCTGAGCATTGCGAAGGGGAAGAATCTAAAAGTTGCAGCTGATTTCAATTAAGTATTGTGCTCCTTGGAGTTTTTGTTATAAAGCATTGTCGTTGCGAGCCCCTACATTCCTTCGGGGCGAAGCCTGCCTGCCGGACAGACAGGCTTAAATTTCAATAAAGACTGAAATAAAATACAATGAGTTTAAAGAAAAAAACAATTAAAGGTTTATTTTGGTCTGCTGTTTCGCAGGGAGGCAGGCAGGTCAGCCAGATTGTTATAATGATGATTCTGGCAAGATTATTATCGCCAGATGATTTTGGGTTGCTTGCTATGGCAACAGTATTTGTTAATTTTGCAATGATATTCGGAGAAATGGGAATAAGCAGCGCGTTAATTCAAAAGCAGGATACACATGACAGGCATTACTATTCTGCTTTTTGGCTTAATGTTGTAGCAGGAGTTTTTTTAACGTTTATTTTTATATCGCTATCACCGTTTATCGCGTGGTTTTATAAAAAACCGCAATTACAGCCAATCTTGATGGTTATTTCCGTTAATTTTTTTATTTCTTCTTTTGTAGTAATTCAGCAAATGTTTCTTACAAAAGAAATGGATTTTAAAAAATTAGCAATCAGGGATATTTTAGCCGTTGTAATTGCGGGTATTGTTGGTATTTACTTAGCGTATCATGGATTTGGCGTATGGAGTTTAGTTTATCAACTAATAACCTACACATCACTAAATGCCATACTTTTATGGATGGTTTCGCCTTGGCGGCCGAAATTTGCTTTTGCCATGCAGGATATAAAAGATATCTTTCATTTCAGCTCAAACATGACAGGTTTTAATATTGTTAATTATTTCGCCAGAAATGTTGACCAGCTTTTGATTGGGAAATTTTTAGGTTCTCAAGCGCTTGGTTATTATTCTTTGGCGTATAAAATTATGCTTTATCCATTGCAAAATATATCTACAGTTATTGGGAAGGTGATGTTTCCTGCTTTTTCAAAAATACAACATGATTCCGCTAAGGTTAGAGACGCTTATTTAAAGATGATTAAGGCGATATCCTTGCTTACATTCCCGTTAATGGCTGGGTTGTTTGTTTTAGCTCCAGAGTTTGTATATGTGTTATTAGGCCCTAAATGGGAAAGTTTGATTATACTAATTCGAATATTGAGTATTTGTGGTTTGTTTCAATCTATTAATACAACAGTCGGCATGATATATCAATCACAAGGGAGGCCCGATATCCAGTTAAAGTTTTCTTTATTTGTATCTTTGCCAACGGTTATATTGGCAGTTATGTTAGGCTTAAAATATGGTATTTATTTTATT
>JBDRLG010000094.1:0-7476 GCA_043813255.1 Candidatus Omnitrophota bacterium | reverse complement strand
ATTGGATACATAAGCGCGGAAATTATTTTCTTTTTAAAATCCGCGTTTCTCTCCAAATAAACAGCCAGCCGGGTTAAAACAATAGCTAAATTACCACTGGCTTCCCCGCTTTCCACAAGATTAACCCACAAATCTGAAAATACCTTAGGATGTTTCGCCATTGCCTCGTGAAGGCTCAAACCCGCCTCCATATCTTTAGTCATTGTCTTCAACACAATGGAGAATTTAACACTGCTGACCTGCCGTATCATTATATCCAGGCATTTTAAAATCGTGACTCCAGCGGCTAAAAGGGTGGCCAATTGGCGGCAAAATAGGACTAAATCTTCTTCTTTAATACCCTGGTGCCTTCGTTTTCCTTTTTGCCCTTTATCTGGCTTCTCTTTTTTGATTTTTATCCTGCGGTTAGCAGGGGCAGAAAGAATATTTATCACCGTGAGGTTTCTTTCCTGAAGCCGGTTAAGCAAATCACCTACACTGGGAGCTTCCTCATAAGCTTTTATCTTATTTCCTGCTTTGCCTCTGGCGATATAATAAAATATAGGCATTATTCTGCTACTCCTAAAGTAACTGAAAACGCTTCTTCTAAAGAAGTTATCCCTTCTTCAACTTTTTTCAGCGCGGATTCATGCAATACCTGCATACCCGCTAACCTTGCTATTTCCCTTATTTTTTGAAATGAAGCACGCTGATTTATTAACTCCTGTATTTCCTCAGAGACTGGCATCACTTCAGCAATAACAGTCCTGCCTTTATAGCCTGTTTGGCTGCATTTAGAACAGCCTTTAGGCTTATAAACTAAATCCGCTTTTATTTTAATGTTTTTTAGCTGTTCCTCGTTAGGCTCATAGGCCTCTTTACATTCCGGGCATAATTTTCTGATAAGCCGCTGGGCAATAATTACTAATAACGAAGGCGCTACCATATAAGGCTCTATGCCAATATCTATAAGCCTGGTAACTGCTGAAGGGGCGTCATTAGTATGCAGGGTGCTTAATACTAAATGCCCTGTTAAAGCAGAACGCACACAAATCTGGGCAGTTTCAAGGTCCCGGACCTCGCCTACAAGCATAACATCCGGGTCCTGCCTTAAAAAACTGCGTAAAGCGCTGGCAAAAGTTAATCCAATTTCCGGTTTTACCTGAACCTGATTTATCCCGTCTAATTTATATTCAACCGGGTCTTCAACAGTAATGATATTTTTGGAAGGGCTTTTTATTTCACTTAATATCGCGTATAATGTGGTAGATTTACCTGAACCTGTAGGGCCGGTAACAAATACTAATCCATAGGGGCAATTTATTGCCCTGCGCATGCGTTCTAATTGTTTTGAATCAAACCCCATCTGCGAGAGGTTCAAAACAATAGAGCCTTTATCCAATATTCTCATAACACATTTTTCGCCATAAATAGTGGGGATAGTAGAAACTCTTATATCTATCTGCCTGTCTTCTAATTTAACCATAATCGCGCCGTCCTGAGGAAGCCGTTTTTCAGCAATATCTAATTTGCTTAATATCTTAATACGGGAAACTATCGGCAAATGAAGATGCCTGGCAGGAGGCGGGACTTCGTAAAGTTTTCCATCAATCCTATACCTTAAAGAGATCTTTTCTCTAAACGGCTCAATATGTATATCTGACGCGCGCTCATCTATGGCTTGGCGTATAATTAAATCTACCAGTTTTACTACAGGGGCTTCTTCGGCGCGGGCAATTAGTTTATCTAAACTTAATTCTGCTTCACTGCCTTCTACTATAATTGCTTCATTAAAAGAAGTTAACGGGCTCCTGTCATAAGAAGCCTCTACAGCTTCTTTAAGCATTGCCGATTTACCATAAAACTCTTCAATAGCTTTATGAATATCCGACTTGGTAGCTATAACAGGATTAATTTCACATCCGCTTAACCTTTTTAAATTATCAATTAGGATAATGTCCAAAGGGTCTGACATTGCTATGGTAAGTGAATTTAAAGTCCGGGATAAAGCAATAATTGAATTTTTAAAAGCAAAATCCTGAGAAATGAGATTTTCCAAATCCTGATTAGCCGCGGGCTTAAGCATTCCTGTGCCTAAAGAAAAATAAGGAATGTTAAGCTGTTTTCCCAAAATAGTAACTAATTCAGCTTCATTAATTACTCCCAATTTAACTAATATCTCTCCTAAGCGGCCTCCTTCCTGCCGTTGGACAGAAATAGCATTTTCCAATTGGGGTTCAGTAATGAGCCCCTCGCGGATTAAAAGTTCACCCAATCTAAGATATTTTTCTTTTACCATCTATCTGGTTTTCTTATCAAATACGCTAAGTGTATTGTTTATTGCTTCTTGACGGATGGTTTCTACAGCAGGGCTCTGTTCTCTAACAGGAACAGAGATAGGAACATTTGTTTTCTCTGCTTTGGCAAGTTCTACTTTCCCTTCTCTAAGTATGCGAGGAGTAATAAAAATCAATAATTCCCGGTCTGAATCTTCAGTTAATTCTTTATGAGTAAAAAATAATTTCCCAATAACAGGAATATCACCGAAAAAAGGCAGTTTAGTAATAGTTTCCGTCTTTTTATTCTTTATCAATCCGCCTATAATTACTGTCTCCTGATCTTTAAGCCGGACTACGGATTTAGAACTGCGTACCTCCGGGTCATAGAACTGATATGTCTTGTCTCCGGAAGTTATGACATTCCCCTGGGTTGCTTCACTAACTCTAGGATAAATAAAAAGAGTAATCTCTTTACTATCAGGGCTTATTTGTGGCGTTACCCTTAAAACAATGCCTGTTTCTACCCGTTCAGGTTCAGCAGAAGTAGTCCCTGAACTTGCCTCAGTGGTAGTCGTAACACCAACAGATTCCTGAGTAGCAATTTTTATTTCGGCAGTTTCATTATTTAATGTTACTATTCTTGGCCGCGCTAAGAACTTAGCATGAACCTGGCTTTTCAAAAATTCAAAAAACGCGGTATATGAACTATCTACATCATCTGTTACATTATTAAAAGACAATGTTCCTCGTATAGCTTCACTATTATAAAATATTTTAGACCAATCACCAAAAGGAAATCCTATCCGGGAAGTAGTCCCCGCGGCATTCAAAGTAAAAGGCCGGGCACCATATTTAAAACCTAAATTTTCCGTTGCGTCTTTGCTAACATCCAACATTTCTACTTCCAGCAATATTTGATCTACGGATTGATCTAAAGCCGCTATAGCCTCTTCAATCCTAGGGAAACGGCTTGGCATATCTGTAACAATAATGCTATTTGTACGGACATCTTCTACAATTGAACCATGTTCCGATATAAGTCTTTCCAGAACAGCTTTTATCCCTGTATCACTTGTTCCCCCTCTTTCTTCACCACCTCTGCCACCCTCTGCCCCTTCTCCAGAGGCCATTGAAGATTTTTTATCCTTCTCCAAAAGTGATCCTGAAACAGACGCGAATTTAAGCCTATAAACTCTGGTTATAGTAGGAACAGCTGGAGCTCCCCAATCAATAACTGTAATTATATTTGATTTTTTATCTATTTGATAAGAAAGATTACTCGCTTCAAAAAGCCTTTCTACTGCCTCTCTTATAGGCACTTTATCCAAAAACAAAGTCACAGTCCTGTCTTGGACCCCTTCAGAAGCGATAAAATTTAATCCTGATTGGATAGAAAATACTTTTAATATATCTTTAATGCTGGCATCTTGAAAATCCATAGATATTTTTACTTCCGGATTATAAAATGGGAGTTCTTCCTGCGCTTCTGTTTTTATTTGTAAAAAAAATATCAAGAAAAAAGCCAAAATAGGAATAACCCATAACCTTTTCAAATAATCATTCATTATTTCCTCCTTAAATTTTTATTCTGCCCTTGGGGAGTAGATAAAACAGAAGGCAAATTATATTTTTTGCCTTCATATAATAATTCCAAACCTTCTTTTTTGATTTTTAAAATTTTAACGCCTTCTATATCTTCACCCTCTTTTTTTACCTCTTCATTTATTATCGCGCAAGGCTCTATCCCGCCCCAAATCAAACCCTGTATACTTAAGCCTGGCGGATTAAAAATCTCCTCTTCTTCTTCCCGAATTCCTCTAATTTCATCCCCAATATTTACTACTTCAGGAATTATATAATCATTAAAAGGATCTCTTAGCCTCTGAGCATCAAATTTTATTTTAGGCCTACTAAAAAAGCTGCTATCTTGTGCCTTAGTTTTACTGCCAGCCTGATCATTTTGAGCTAATATATTAGTTACAAAGAAAGACGCGTAGAGGCAAAAGAAAAAAATTATTATTCTCTTTGCCGGTCTAATAGAAATTATTTTTTTACGGGATATCATTTATTATTTTATCAAAATAGTACTAACTACTAAATTAGCATTTAAAACATTCTCCACGGGCTTTTGTTTTTCTTCTCGAATTGCTTCTTTTTGAACAGTAAGATCTATTGACTCTATAATAAAAATTTTGGGGTCACTTTCTAAAGCGCCGATAAAATTGCCAATTTCACTATATTGCCGCGCGCTTATTGAAGCACGGAAAGGATACACTTCATAAATTCCTTCCTTCCTGGAATTTTCCGGTTTAATTGAAAGGATTTTAACACCTGTATCTTTCGCGGTTATATTTATATTATTTATAATCCCTGAGATATCTTTATTATTAATAAAATTTTTATATTTATTAAATTCCTTTTGAAGTTTTATAATTCTTTCAACTATCGCATTTTTTTCTATCTCTTCTTCTTTTTGAGAATTCAGCCCTTTTATAGAAACAAAATAATTTTTATAGATATTTACCGCGATAACAACAGCTATAATAATTATTAAAATGTTAATAATTTTATTCTTATACTTTCCTAAATCAGCTAATTCCATTTGTTCTTTCTTTTTGTTTAATTGGATTTAGGTTTACTCTCTCCAATGATAACAAAATGAGTAACTTTCTTTTTCTCTATCTCCTGTGTATCCACATTAGTAATGCTAATATTACTAAAGTTTTTGCTAAAAATATCATCTTTTATCAAATTGTTAATAAAATTATTAACTGCCGCGACTTCCTGCATATTATCTTCTAGATACACAAATCCTTCAATTTTAAAATTCTTCTCTTTTTCTCTTGTCTTAAAATTAAGCGCGGTTAGCCACATGCCTTTAGGCACTAATTTTGCTATATCGGATAACTCCGGAGTCAAATAGAACTGTTTTTTAATCTTTTCCTCCAGCGTTTTTATATCCCCGCTATAGTTATCCTGCAATTGGGCCAACTCTTGCTTACTAGCCGTTGAAGATATAATAGATAATTTTGGCCGTGATGCTGTTATTTCATCTATCATTTTACGTAAAGGCAGTTTCTTGGCAATAGAAAAACCAAACACAGCGCCGCAAATCAATAGCGCGAAAATTATCGTTTTTGGGCTTATTCCCTGCAATAAAGAAATAATCCAATCCCTGTATTCTAATATTAACTGCTGGCTGATTTCTTCTGATTTTTTAGATTTTTCCCACGCGGATAATATATTTAAATTTACATTTGTTTTTACTACGGGCCCTACTGCCGCGCAGTATGCCTTTAAAAAATTCAGGCTAAAAACTGAATCTTTATCAATAAATTTTGAGGTATTAATGACCTGTAAAGAAGATAAATTTAACTCCTGGCTAAACCCCTTAATACTTTCTTCTAAAAAAGGATCCCCAATAAAATAAATATTATTAATCTGTTTAGCAGGAAATTTACGTTTATAATATTCTAATGATATACGAAGCTCTGTTTTTAATTTATCCGATAGTTTATTTTCTATTTGTGGTTTATTTTCTTCTGCATCCTTAACATTTTCCACAGCAAGCCGTATATCTCTGCTAAATAACGGAAAGCCATTTTCAGTTACAGTAAAATCAGCAGCCCCTTCTTCCTGAGTATCAATAGTTATAACTCCTGTAACACCTTTATCATCGGCCCCTGTTAAATTTATCAATTTAAGCAGGCTAAATGCCGAATATTCTATTGCTTTTACTTTAATATCTAATTCTTTAACTATAGTAAGGTATTTCTCTAAGGTTTCTTTCATAATGCCCGCGAAAAGGACATAATACCTGCGGTTAACTCCATCAAGAGAAAATTGGAAATCTGAAACTAACTCCTCAATTTTAAATGGTATGTATTTTCTTACTTCGAGGCTCATTGCGGTACTACGTTCATTAGCAGACAAAACAGGGATTTCAAAAGTGCGGATAATCAAATCAATTCCGGATAATGTAAGGATAACTTCTTTAGAATCAATTTTATTTTTTTTAAATTCTTCTTTTAAAAGAGTAACTAATTTTATTTCTTCAGGAACTTTCTCCTCATCAGAAGTTTTATTAATCAAAATAGAAAGAGGAACCTGAAAACTTTTTAAAAATTTTTTTCCTTTAGATTCCACGACACTTATTACTTCCGGACTAAAGTAAATTCCCAATGAAGATTTCATTGGTTTTCTCCATTTTTAGACAAGCATCTTTTACTTTTTAACCACGCGTCAACTTCTTTACGATCGAACCTCCAGACTCCTCCAACTTTAATTCCTGAAATTTTTCCAGCTGACAACCAATTATAAATTGTCTGTTTCTTCAGCTTCAAATAAGCTGCTAACTCTTCAATATCAATTAGTTTAGGCATTATTTTTTTGATTTATAATAAAATTATTTTCAGCCTTATTTAAACATAATGGTTTTCATTTGTCAATAATTTTTTAATATATCCTTACTTAGACTTACTTAGTTTTTATTAAAAGAGTTTTCTTTTGATTATACTAAAAAGTACCTGCCCGCTGGTATGCAACTGTAATATCTATCCGCGCGGTATTATTAGGCCCTGAACCTAAAGCACCAATCCCAATACCTATATCATATATTAACTCATCATTAGTAGGTATAGGAACAGGCCCTGCCATGTTTGGCGGACAAGCGTTAAGACAATAATTGCTGCTATAATCCCAATTTCTATCACGTAATTGCTGCATAGTTAAAACCATCGCCGCCTGAGCCTCATATAAAGCTTGAACCCTCCAAATCCTATGCTGGCTGAGCCGGCTTTGATTCAACATAACCTGCAATACAACATTGGCCAGTAATGTTACAATCATTAACATTACTAAAACAAACAATAAAGCTGAGCCTTTTACCTTAACCTTATTATTCATCCTATTAAACATTTCCATCACTTTGGCCATAGGTCTAACAGGATTCATTTCTTCGTAAACTTACTTTATATTCCGCGTTTATTTTTCGGAGGATTACGTGGCCTTCCCTCGCAAGCCAGCCCAAACTCATTAAAACATTATCTCTAGGCTTATCTATTCCTTTAACTAAGGCTGATAAACTAACTTCTCCGTGCTGGTCTAAAAAATGCCATATATCTCCCGCGACTATTCCTATTTCTGTTATCATATGCCACCTCCAAATGTATTTTAAAACAATTATTTTTTCTGTCAACTATTTTTTGTTGTAATTACC
>JBDRLG010000093.1:0-19357 GCA_043813255.1 Candidatus Omnitrophota bacterium | reverse complement strand
ATTCCTCATGCTAAAAAGAGAGAAGCTATAAATAAGGGTTTAAAAGAGGCGATACGAAAATATTTAAAACGGGAAATGAAATTTCATATTTTTCATCATTCTTCGAAGTCTCACCCTTGCCTGCAAACAGTGGATTATTGTTCATGGGCAATTTATAGAAAATGGGGGAATTGGGGAAATACAGAAATTAGGCCATATAAAATAATTAAAGATAGAATTAAGAGTGAATTTGAGATTTTTAAAGGAGAGGCAAGTTCGTATTATTAAAAAATGACCCACCTAATTAGTCTTTCGACAAGCCCGAGGGCTCTTTCATTAGGTGGGAACCTTTTATAATTAAAGTATACTATAAATTTTTATTTTGTCAACAGTAAATGGGAGTGTAGTTAAGTGAAAGTATTAGTTATCGGTTCCGGAGGCAGGGAGCATGCCTTGGTATGGAAAATAGCGCAGTCTAAATTGGTATCCAGAATTTTTTGCGCTTCGGGAAACGGGGGGATATCTAAACAGGCAGAGTGTATTGATATCAAAGCTGATGATATATCCGGCCTGTTGGAATTCGCGAAAAAAGAAAATATAGATTTAACTGTGGTAGGCCCTGAAGTGCCGTTATCTTTAGGGATTGTTGATGAGTTCCAAAATTATAAATTAAAAGTTTTTGGCCCGTGCAAAAAAGCGGCGCGTTTGGAATCCAGTAAAATTTTTGCCAAGGAATTAATGGCGAAATATAATATTCCTACCGCGGATTTTAAAATTTTTGATAACGCGCAAGAAGCCAAAAAATATATTGAAGATAAAGGCTCTGCCTGCGTGGTTAAAGCAGACGGGCTGGCGCAAGGCAAAGGCGTAATTGTTGCCAAGAGCGTTAATGAAGCAAAGCAGGCAGTTGATTTGATAATGGGCGAAAAAGCTTTTGGCAGGGCAGGTGAGAGAATTATAGTTGAAGACTGCCTCCAAGGAGAAGAGGCTTCTATACTTGTGTTGGTTGATTCAAAGACTATTATCCCTTTGGCTTCCAGTCAGGACCATAAAAGAGCTTTTGATAATGATAAAGGCCCCAATACAGGAGGAATGGGGGCTTATTCTCCCGCGCCAATAGTAACGGAAAGCCTATTTAAGGAAATATCAGATAAGGTTGTTTATCGGACTATTGACGGGTTGACAAAAGAGGGCATAGAATATCAGGGAGTTTTATATGCCGGCATAATGATAACTAAAGACGGCCCTAAAGTTTTGGAATATAATGTGCGTTTCGGCGATCCTGAAACAGAAGCAATATTGCCGCGGATAAAATCGGACCTTCTTGAAATTATGCTTTGTGCCGTAGATAACCAGTTAAGCAGAATTATAAAATCAGGCGGGATTGTTTGGAATAACAGGGCCTGTGTCTGCGTAGTTTGCGCCTCCGGCGGTTATCCGGGAAAGTATGAAAAAGGCAAAGAAATATCCGGGTTAGAAGATGCAGAGAAAATGCAGGATATTATAATATTTCATGCAGGGACAAAACAGACGACGGACGACGGACGACGGACGACAAAAATTGTAACCGATGGAGGCAGGGTTTTAGGGGTTACGGGTTTAGGTGGGACTATAAAAGAGGCGATTAATAAAACTTATCAGGCGGTTGAGAAAATTAATTTTGAAGGGATGCATTACAGGAAGGATATTGGCAGAAAAGCATTAGGAGGGACTGCATGAAAAATATTATAAGCATTATTATGGGCAGTGATTCGGATTTGGAAACTGTGAATGAATCTATAAAATTGCTTAAAGAATTTAAGGTTGATTTTGAAGTAAAGGTTTTGTCCGCGCACAGGACCCCTAAAGAAGTGGCAAAATATGTTGAAGAAACTGCTCTTGAAAAAGGGGTAAAGGTTTTTATCGCCGCCGCAGGAGGCGCTGCCGCTTTGGCAGGCGTAGTCGCGGCGCATACAACTTTGCCGGTGATAGGTATCCCTATAGAGACAAAAAGTTTAAAAGGGCTGGATTCGTTATTGTCTACAGTGCAGATGCCTTCAGGTATACCTGTTGCTTCAATGGCTATAGGCAAAGCAGGCGCGAAAAATGCCGCTATCTTCGCATTAGAAATTTTAGCTGTCAGCGATACTAACCTGCAGAAGAAGCTTAAAGAATATAAAAAACAGATGAGGGCTAAAATTATTAAAACCAAACTATCTTTATGAATACAAAAATAATAAAAATAGACCATTTAAATCCTAAACAGGAATATTTAGAAGAAGCTGCTTCGGTAATAAGTTCAGGCGGGCTGGTAATAATTCCTACAGAAACTGTTTATGGTATTGCGGCTAATATGTCAGATGCAGAGGCTATAACTAAACTAAGTGAAATAAAAAAGCGCCCTAAAGATAAGCCGTTTTCTTTGCTAATAGGCAAAAAAGAAGTGATTGATAATTACGCGGTGGATATTCCGGTTTGCGCGTATAAGTTTATAGAAAGATTTTGGCCCGGTCCGCTTACTTTAATATTTAAATCTAAATCAGGCGGGACTATTGGTATGCGTATGCCTGATAATGAAATCGCGTTAGGAATCCTGAATTTAGCTAAAGTGCCTGTAGTTTGTCCTTCTGCTAATTTATCAGGAAATCCTCCCCCCATTGATTTCGAGTCCGCGATTAAAGGCCTTAACGGGTTTGTGGATTTGGCTATTGACGCAGGCAGGGTGGAATTAGGGGTTGAGTCTTCGGTTGTGGATTTGTCAGGGGATAAAATAAATATTCTAAGAGAAGCCGCGATAAAAAAGAATGAAATAGAAGAAACAGCGAATAAGAAGACAGTGCTTTTTATCTGTACAGGGAATTCCTGCAGGTCAGTTATGGCGCAGGCCCAGCTTATTAAAAGATTGAAAGAAAAAAAACGCCGGGATGTTGAAGTGCTATCTGCTGGGATAATGATGCTGGCAGGTTCAGGCGCGACTGAAGCGACAAGGCAGGTATTATTAAAAGAAGGCATGGATGTATCCAGCCATAGTTCGCAAAAAATAACTAAAGAAATGCTTAAAAAATCAGATTTAATCTTAGTAATGGAGCAGCTGCATGAGCAGAGAATTTTGCAGATAGCCCCTGAATTAAAGAATAGAGTATTTTTATTAAAAGAGTTTGTAAAAAAAAGAGACACTAATTTAGATATTGAAGACCCAATTGGCCAGCCAATAGAATTTTATGAACAGGTATTCGCGGTTATAAAAGAAGCTGTTGAGAAAATAATAGAGATAATATAAAAAATTCAAAATGCAAAATTCAAAAGTAAAAATTACAATTCAAAATTTAAAATTAATTTAGAAAGGATAAAATCATTGTTGTCTAAATTAGTGTCATTGCGAGCGAAGCGAAGCAATCTTATCATCGGAAGATTGCTTCGTCACTTCGTTCCTCGCAATGACACTTTATTAGTATTTCAAGATCATTATTTCGATGATAGCAATTGCTTTAATTTGGACATAAATGGGGTAAAATATGGATAAAATACTTATAGCATCTGATCACGCGGGATACGCGTTAAAGGAAAAATTAAAATTATATTTGGAGAAAAAAGGGTTTAAAGTAAATGACTTAGGTACAGATTCTGAAGAAAGCTGTGATTATCCTTTATTCGCCGCTGATTTAGCCGCGTTAGTTTCTAATAAAAAATTTAAAAGAGGGATTCTTATTTGTAAAACAGGTATTGGAAATTCTATTGTTGCCAATAGATTCCAGGGAGTAAGGGCTTCATTATGTTATAATGTAGAAGCTGCTAAGCTTACTCGGGAACACAATGATAGTAATGTCTTAGTTTTAGGCAGTGCTTGGACAGGTGAGCCTTTGGCTAAAAAGATTTTGGATGTTTGGTTGAATACAAAATTCGCGGGCGGACGCCATAAGAGGCGTTTAAATCAAATAAAAAATATTGAACGGGAGATAAATAAAAATGAAGCATTTAAAGGAAGTTGATTCGGAGATTTATCAGGCAATAAAAAATGAAGTCAGAAGGCAGGAAGATAACCTTGAACTGATTGCTTCGGAGAATTTCACTTCTTTAGCAGTTATGCAGGCTTGTGGCTCTGTGCTTACTAACAAATACGCTGAAGGTTATCCCGGAGCCCGCTGGTACGGCGGATGCGCGAATGTTGATGATGTGGAACGTTTGGCTGTTGAACGGGTAAAAAAATTATTTTCAGCCGAACACGCTAATGTACAGGCTCATTCAGGCACACAGGCAAATATGGCGGTTTATTTTTCTGTTTTGAAACCGCAGGATACTGTTTTGGCTCTGGATTTGGCCTGTGGGGGCCATCTTTCTCACGGACTTGTGCATAATTTTTCCGGTATGTTTTATAATTTTGTTACTTATGGAGTTGATCATAAGACAGAGATGCTTGATTATGATAATATTATGGAATTGGCAAAAAAACACAAGCCAAAAATGATTTTAGCCGGAGCTTCAGCTTATCCTAGGACAATAGATTTTAAAGAATTTCGTAAAATCGCCGATACAGTAGGAGCTTATTTGTTCGTTGATATGGCACATATAGCGGGCTTAGTTGCCGCGGGAGTGCATCCTTCTCCGGTTCCTTACGCGGAATTTGTTAGTTCAACCACGCATAAAACTTTGCGCGGCCCAAGGGGAGGGTTTGTTTTATGCAAAAAAGAATTTGCCAAGAAACTTGATTCACGGATATTTCCGGGAATTCAGGGGGGGCCTTTAATGCATATTATCGCGGGTAAAGCAGTAGCGTTTAAAGAGGCGATGAGCGTAAAATTCAAGGCTTATCAGGAACAGATTGTTAGAAATTCGCGTGAATTAGTAAAGGTTTTGGCAGAAAAAGATTTCCGCATAGTCTCAGGAGGTACTGATACTCATCTTTCATTAGTTGATTTGACATCAAAAAATACTACAGGCGCTTTAGTTTCTAATCTTTTGGAAGAAGTTAATATTACCGTAAATAAAAATTTGATTCCTTATGACACAAAAAGCCCTACTGTTACAAGCGGTATACGTTTAGGCACCGCGGCTGTAACTACGCGCGGGATGAAAGAGCTAGAGATGGCAAAGATTGCGCAATTTATTCACGATTCAATAGAAGCAGGAGAGGAATCAAAAAAATTAGAAAAAATTAAGTCTGAAGTTCTGGATTTAACAAGGAAATTTCCTTTGTATCCGGAATTGCTAAAAGAATAGCGTGTAAAAAATGGCTAAATTAAAAAAAATGTATAAGCGTCCCAGCTGGGATGAATATTTTTTAGAGGTTGCCTGTCTTGTTTCTAAGAGGTCTACTTGTCTCAGGCGCCGTGTTGGAGCGGTTCTGGTAAAAGATAAAAAAATATTGGCTACCGGCTATAATGGCGCTCCTTCAGGAGTCAGCCACTGTATAAATATAGGTTGTTTACGGGAGAAACTTAAGATTCCTTCCGGCCAGCGCCATGAATTATGCCGCGGGCTTCATGCCGAACAAAATGTATTGTTACAGGCTGCGCTGTACGGTGTAAGCACGAAAGACAGCCAGCTTTATATTACCAACCAGCCTTGTATGATTTGTTCTAAAATGCTGATTAACGCGGGTGTTAGAGAAATAATAATTTCAGAAGGTTATCCTGATGAAATGTCAGAAGATTTTCTAAAAGAAGCAGGAATCAAAATAAGAAAAATAGAAAAATCAAAATCTAAATCACTCCCCTCTTTAACAAAGAGGGGTTAGGGGAGATTTAAATCTGCGAAATCCCCCTTTAATCCCCCTTTTTCAAAGGGGGAAATTGGAGCGTAGCGAAGATGAAGTGTCCTTTTTGCGGATATAAAGAAGATAAGGTTGTAGATTCTCGTTCAACACAGGAGGAGTCCGCGATAAGGAGGCGCAGGGAGTGCCTTAAGTGCGGCAAGAGATTTACTACCTATGAATATATTGAAGAGATTTCGTTGATGGTTATCAAAAAAGACGGCCGCAGGGAGCCTTTTGAGCGTCAGAAGATTTTGGCTGGGATTATTAAGGCATGTGAAAAAAGGCCTGTGAGCATGGAGAAAATGGAGGAGATAGTTGTTCAGCTTGAACGGGATATTCAGAATAAATCTTACCGTGAAGTAGCTACAGAAAAAATCGGCGCGTTGGTTATGGAAAAGTTAAAAAAATTAGATGAAGTCGCGTATGTCAGATTCGCTTCAGTATACAGGCAGTTTAAAGATGTAGGACAATTTATGGCGGAATTAAGAGATATTTTTAATAAAGGTAAGCGCCCGGTATTGAAAAAAAAGGCGCGTTCTTTAAAAAAGAAAAAATCAATACGTAGGGGCGGGCCTCGCGTCCGCCCGTTATGATTTAATAGGATAAAATAATTGAAAGGGTATTTGTTATGGTTGAAATGGAATTAAATAAAATAGTTATTGATGAAAAGAGGCATGACCAGCTTATTGTTTTAAAA
The DNA here is from genome assembly GCA_043813255.1 of Candidatus Omnitrophota bacterium. Taxonomy (GTDB): domain Bacteria; phylum Omnitrophota; class Gorgyraeia; order Gygaellales; family Profunditerraquicolaceae; genus JBDRLG01. The sequence goes on along the minus strand of JBDRLG010000093.1, from coordinate 12,950 downwards.
GAGAAAAACGGAGGCAGAATATTACCTATAATTATCGGCTTAGCTGAAGCGTCAGCGATAAAATTAAAGATAAGCGGTTTTCAGCCTCCTCGCCCGCTTACTCATGATTTACTGCATACAGCCATTGAGGATTTAGACGCTAAGTTAGAAAAAGTGATTATTGATAAGTTTGAAGGAACTATTTTTCACGCTAAATTAGTTATTAAAACAAACGCGGGAGAAACAAGAATTATTGATTCCCGGCCTTCTGATAGTATTGCTTTGGCAGTGAGGGCTCACGCTCCGATATTTGTTGATGAAAACGTAATAAATCAAACGCAGGATTTAAACAAAAATAAATATTTATAATTTGGATTAGGGATAGAATTAAATATGAAAAATCCATTGAGACCTTTAGACCGGGAGTTGCTGAGAAGCGTTTATGCCTGCGCGAAAAAAGAAAAGAAACAGCTTTATATTGTCGGAGGCTATTTAAGGGATATAGTATTAAAAAGAGAAAAACAAAATCCGGACATTGATTTTTGTATTAAGCAAGGCGCTGTGAAATTTGGCAGGATGCTGGCTAAGAAAATCAAAGCTGGATTTGTGCTTTTAGACGCCCAACATGGCTGCTGCAGGCTGGTAAAAAAAATACAGGACAAAGTATATACTCTTGATTTTACTGATTTCCGCGGTAAAACCCTGGAAGATGACCTTAAACACAGAGATTTTACATTAAATACTTTAGCTCTAGAGTTGGGTTTAGCTGTTCAGGATATTATATCTTGGCAGAAGAATGTTATAGATATCTGCGGCGCGGGCAAAGATATAAAGGATAAAATTATAAGAATTGCCAGCAGCGGTTCTTTTGATGATGACCCATTAAGAATTCTAAGGGCGTTTAGCCTGGCATGCGTGTTTAGTTTTAAAATTGATAAAATAACGCTTAAATTAATAGAAGCAAAAAAAGATAAATTATCAGAGGTTTCTTCTGAGCGTGTAAGGGATGAGTTATTTAAAATCCTGGAAACAAATAACGCTTGTGAATATTTGGTATATATGGATAAATTAAAAATTTTAAAGCTGGTTATTCCTGAAATTGAAATTATGCGTAAAGTAAAGCAGGGCCCGTATCATCATTTGGATGTTTTAAATCATTCGTTTGAAACGGTAAAACAGTTTGAGGCGATAATTAAGGATTTTAAGCATAATAAACAAATACAGGATTATCTCGATGTTTTTATTAGTTCGACAAGGAAAAGAAAAGCATTGATTAAATTAGGGGCTTTTTTGCATGATGTTGGCAAGCCCCAAGCTTTGCGCCGTAAACAGGGCAAGATGATATTTCACGGGCATGAATGTTTAGGCGCGGGTATTACCCGGGCAATAGCAAGGCGGCTTAAGCTTTCCAATGATGAAGTGGACTCTTTAAATAAAATGGTTTTTTGGCATTTAAGGCCCGGGTATATGTCAGACAGCCAGTTGCTTACCAGCCGTGCTAAATTCCGTTATTTTCGTGATACCGCGCAGGAGGCAGTGAGCGTGCTTTTGCTTTCTTTAGCTGACCAGCGTTCTACCAGAGGGCCATTGACTTCAGGGGAATCTAGGATGAAACATGAAAAAGTCGTTAGCGTATTATTAAAAGAATATTTTAAGAGACTCAATGAAGAAAAACTTATTCCTTTGATTAATGGCAATAATTTGTTGAAGAAATTTAAATTAAAACCCGGGCCGTTGATTGGCAGAATTCTTTCTGAGATAGAAGAATTACAGTCAATCGGAAAGATAAAGACAAAACAGCAGGCTTTAGATACAGCCGAGAAAATAATAAAGAAGCAAAACCGTGTTTCCGGCAAACAAGGAAGGTTAAAGTGAAAAAAATTGAAAAATATTTTATTACCGGATTAATAGTTCTTATTCCTTTGTTTTTAACTATTTACCTGCTGGTATTTATGTTTTACTTCTTTGATGGAATTTTTGGCAAGTTTATTAATAGTTATTTAAAATATAAAATGGGGTTTTATATTCCCGGTTTGGGAATAGTTATAGTTCTTCTGCTGGTATTTAGTGTGGGCATACTGGCCTCATGGTTTTTTAGCAAAAAAATATTTTCAAAGATTGAAAAATTATTCATAAAACTGCCTTTGATAAGGAATATTTACCCCGCGTTTAAACAATTAGTGTTGTTTTTATTCTCTCGAAATGAATTTGGTTTTCAGAAAGTCGTATTAGTGGAATATCCTTCGAAAGGTATCTGGGCAATAGGCTTTTTGACTAATGAACAGATTAAAGTTATTAAAGATTTAGATAAAGAAATAGTTGCTGTGTTTGTCCCCAGTTCTCCCGGGCCGTTAAGTGGTTATACTATTTTTGTGCCTAAAAATGAATTGAAATTTCCTAATATTTCTGTTACTGATGCTTTAAAAATAATTATTTCAGGAGGAGTTCTTAAACAGGAAGGGCCTTATTGCCAGAGGTGATTTTTTTGAGGCGGTTAATGGTTTAATCGTTGTAACCTTAAGATTATACTAGGAAGGGATTAAGATGGACAGTACAAAAACAAAATCAATATTAAGCCTCGAAGAAAAAATGGAAAATATAGACGAGGGTTCGCTGAGGCGTCATATACTGGAAAACGCCAAAAATTTTAAGACTTCCTGGATTGAACTCGGGCGTGCCCTGTACACAGTGTTTAAGGACAAGCTTTATAAATCATGGGGGTATGGTTCTTTTGATATTTACACGTCGCGTGAGATAGGCATAAGGAAACAAACCGCGATGAAACTTTTAAGGTCTTATTATTTTTTGGAAAAAGAAGAACCGGGGTATCTTAAAAAAGACTATGTTGATTCATCTGAGACAGCGTCTATCCCAAGCTATGAGTCAATTGATGTCCTGCGGCAGGCTAAAAATAAAAAGTCCATTGATGAAGATGATTATAGCGCTTTAAAAAAAGAAGTATTTGAAAAAGGAAAAGATTGCAAGGAGGTAAAAAAAGACCTTACCGCTTTAATAAGGCAAAGGGAAGAACTTGATCCCGAAGAAGCTCGGGAGAGAAAAAAAATGTCTTCTTTAAAAAGGATGCTGGGAGTGTTGAAATCTCTAAAACAGGAAATCGAAATTAACAAATTACTGCCAAGCCTTATTATTAAAGAAACAGCAGCTTTGATAGATAAACTGGAAGCGGAGATTAATTAAAGGTATAACTGCCCCGCCGTTGGCGGGGCTCAATTCGCCCCGACTTACGTCGGGACTCATTGAGGAGGCCGTAAAATGAAGAAAATTGTTATTATTAGTATTTCAGTTGTTATAATTCTCTTCTTCGTGATAGCCGCAAAGAACCAGATTATAAATACTATAGTAAGTATTGCCGCGAAAAAAGTTATCGGAGCAGATGTTCGTATCGGCAGCCTGTCTTTTGGAATATTTAAACATAGAGTAGTTATAAATAATTTAAAAGTTTATAACCCCACGGGTTTTCCCAAGGAAATATTATTAGATTTGCCAAAGATTAGAGTTGATTATGATTTACCCAGCCTTTTGAAAAAGCAAGTATATCTAAAACACGTGGAAGTTAATTTAAGAGAACTTGTAGTAATAAAGAATAAAGAAGGGCAGTTAAATGTAAATTCATTAAAAGTTTCTCAAAAGCAAGAAGCAAAGGCAAAAGAGAAGCCTGCCGAGGCTATGCCTTTTAAAATTGATTATCTTGTTTTAACTATCAACAAAGTAATTTATAAAGATTATAGCAAAGGCGAAAAACCGGATGTGAGATTTTTCGATATTAATATTAAGAATAAAGCTTATAAGAATATTACCAGCGTTAACCAGTTGGTATCTTTATTGTTAATAGAGTCAATGCGTTCTACAACAATAAGAGGGGCTTCTATCTATGGAGCGGCCAGCCTCGCTGGTGCGGTTTTTTTACCCGCGGCGGCAGTTGGCCTGCTTACCGCTGATGATTCTAGCGATATAGATATTCATGCCAGTTTTGAGCAGGCATTTAAGGTGAGTTTAGAGGTTATTAACGGGCTTGGAAAGGTAAAAAAAGAGGATGAGAAACAGGGGGTAATTCTGGCTAATGTGGAAGGTTCAGATGTTACTGTAAAGATTACTCCAGTGGATAATAAAACCGTAAAATTAAAAGTTTCAGCCCGGAAGTTCTTCTTGGCGGATGAAAAGCTCGCGGGAAATATACTTTATCAAATAAAAGAAAAATTGGGGAAATAATTGTTTATGGTAAAGGTGATTTTCTTGATAATCAGGCATTCTATAAGTAATCAAGTTTTTGAAAATAGAGAATAGAGCAATAGACCGCGATTGATTTTTTTATTTTATAATATCGATTATCTATTGTTCAATTGCTCTGTAAATTTTTGCAGAGCAAAAATTTACCAGGAGGTGGGAGATGGTGCAGTCAGCGGAATTAGGCAAAGAAGTGGTGGTAACGGTAGTAAACAAAATTGGCGTATTGAATGATATGTCTAAATTATTGGCCGAGCATGGGTTGAATATTGAGGCAGTCGCGGGTTATACTACAGCGGCAAATGAGGCAAAAATAATGTTAGTTACTAATGATAATCTGAGAGCTGTAGATGCCTTAAAAAAAGCTGGTTATAAAGGCGCGAAAGAAAATCCTGTAATTGTACTTGTTCTTGAAAATAAACCGGGCGCTTTAAAGATTATTACAGCTAAGCTTGCTTCTGAGGATATAGATATTAAGTATATTTATGGGACTACTTGTTCTGGAGATTTTCCCGCGAAGATTGTTATATCCACAAGCGATGATGAAAAGGCATTGGTAGGTTTTAAAAAATAAAATTTATGGAGGTGAAACTATGAAAGCTTTTTTTATCGGGTTATTGTTTTTATTGGCTGTGGCTATCCTTTCAGGAATAGGTTTTTTATTGTTTCCTGTGCTTATTATACTGGGATGGTTCTTAAGGTTCTTTTTAATGCTGGGTTTTGTTATATTGGCTATTTGGCTGTTGGGGAAATTAATTATTCTTATCTTAGATGTAATAATAAAGAAATAGAAAAGGATTAAAGTTATGCTTAATAGGGAAGAAATCGAGAAGTTGATAACAGGAAAAAATTTGATTGAAGATTATATTGATTTAAGTACCCAGTTTACTCCAAATGGTTTTGATTTGACTGTGGCGAATGTTTTTGAATTTGAAAGCCCGGGACAGCTTGATTTTTCTAATAAACAAAGGCAGCTGCCTGAATGCAGGGAAATTCACCATGAAAAAGAAAATAGTGAAGATAAATTCGGGTGGTGGGATTTAAAAAAAGGGATATATAAAGTAAAGACTAATGAAAAAGTTAATTTACCCAATGGGCTGATAGCTTTAGCATTTAGCAGGACTTCTTTATTGCGGATGGGAGCTTCTACATTACACGGAGTTTGGGACGCGGGTTTTAGGGGAAAGGGTGAGTTTATATTGGTAGTTGATAACCCGTTTGGTTTAAAACTTAAACAGAACGCGAGAATCGCGCAATTGATTTTTATAAAAATGAATGAAACTAACAAAGGATATGAAGGGATATACCAGCATAAGCAATAGTGAAGAAATTCAAAAGTCAAAATCCGTAATAGTTTAGCTTTTAGAAGCATCCGTCGGTGTCATTGCGAAGTTTCGCCGCAGGCGGACGAAGCAATCTTTATGCAAAATATAATTACGAAAAAACTGGTAAGATTATGGGGTATAAATTTAGATTAAATCTTTGTGTTTTTATATCCCTATTAGTATTAATAAGTTTTATTCCAGAATTAAAAGCAGATACCGTTTATTTTAAGAGCGGGCGAAGTTTGGAAGGGATTATCCTTAAAGAGGAGGCAGATAAAGTGTCTTTGCAAATGCAGGGAGGAGTTGTTGAACTGCAAAAAAAAGATATAGGCCATATAGAGAAATCTGATTTACAGGAAGCACAAGCTATTAAAGAAGGTTGGAAGAAAGAAGTTATTGTCAGGCAAGAGGCTAAAAGAGCAGCTGAGGAAGCAAAGGAGAAAGCCCCTAGAAATGTCAGTTTTGAACAAAAAAAAGGCCATATATTTGTAGAAGTATTATTAAATAAGAAAGTTAAAGCAAATTTGCTTTTAGATACAGGAGCTACTCTGGTTGTGCTTTCTGAAAATATAGTAAAGCAGATGGGAATAAATCTAGCTAAGGAAAAAAGAATGGTCCAGATGCAGATAGCGGATGGCAGTAAAATCAATTCAAAATTAATAATAGTTAAAACCATGAAAGTAGAAGGTGTAGAAGTTCAAAATGTGGAAGCCGCTGTTATGCCAGCTATATTTAGTGTTGGGGATGCAAAAGACGGGGTTTTAGGTATGTCTTTTTTAAAACGGTTTAATTTTAAAGTAGATAATAAATTAGGCAAACTAGTGCTAGAAAAATTATGATAATAAAAAATACTGAAATAGAAGTTGTTCAGGCCGATATTACTTGCCTGAAAGTTGACGCGATAGTCAATGCCGCTAATAATAAGCTGGTTATGGGAGGCGGTGTAGCTGGCGCGATCAGGAAAGCAGGGGGCAAAGTAATTGAAGAGGAAGCTGTTAGTTTAGGGCCTATTGAAATTGGGCAGGCTATAGCGACTAAAGCGGGCAATCTGCCTTGTAAATTCGTTATTCATGCGGCAACCATGGGTTTAGATTTTAAAACTGATGAAATAAAAATCAGAAACGCCATAAAGAATACTTTGCGAGTAGCCGAAGAATTAAAGATTAGCTCTATAGCGATTCCTGCTTTAGGAAGCGGTGTAGGTAAGTTCCCTCTTTTAGCTTCAGCTAAGATTATGTCACAGGAAGTCTTTAGGCTCCTGAGGGAAAAATCATCATGCCTTAAAAAAATAACATTTTGTGTGTTGGATTCACAGGCAAAAGATATTTTCAACAAAGGGGTAATAAATTATCTTGGACATTTAATAGAGATGTCAGATAATTCCGCGTTTATAACAGTTGATGCTATTATTGAGCTTAATAAGGATGAAATTGTCATTGTTCAGCGCAGTAACCCCCCGTTTGGCTGGGCGCTTCCCGGAGGTTTTATAGATTATGGAGAAACTTTAGAGCAGGCTGTTATAAGAGAAGCAAAAGAAGAGACAGGTTTAGATATTAAGGATATTAAACAACTAGGTACTTATTCTGATCCTAACAGGGACCCTAGATTCCGCACTATAGGTACAGTTTTTATTGCCAGCGCAAAAGGTGTTCCAAAAGCAGGCGATGACGCGGCTGCTTTAAAAGTGATAAATTTAAAAGAAGCTGATAAATTGGAATTCGCGTTTGACCATAAAAAGATCATTCAGGATTATATAAAATATAAGAAAAACCTACACTAACCTTGCCTTGAATAAGAAAATACCTTTTATTTTTATAATTATTACTATGTTATGCTTTTGCTCTGATGCTTTATCTGAAGAGGCTGTTGTGAAATATTTCAAATTTGTCATTCTGCCCCGACGTTACGTCAGGGCAGAATCTGATCCTGCGATCAAGTCGCAGGATGACAAAAAGGCTAATTTTCAGCAGTCCCTTGAAGGCAATGGGCAAAAAGTGTGTATTAATAAGGTATGTATAGGAGTTGAGTTAGCCGATACTCCGGAAAAACGCCAATTAGGCTTGATGTTTAGGAAAAGATTAGATGTTAATAAAGGCATGCTTTTTATTTTTGAGCAGGAAGGAGCATATAGTTTTTGGATGAAGAATATGAATTTTTCATTGGATTTGATATGGATAGGGCAAGATGATAAAGTTGTAGATGTGAGATGTAATATATTGCCGTGTAATGATTTATGTGAAAGCATTATTGTAGAAAAACCAGCTAAGTATGTGTTGGAAGTCAATGCTGGATTTGTCCGTAAAAATTCGATTAAGCAGGGAGATAAAATTAAATTTTTACCCGCTCTTGAAAAAAAATACTAATGTGCTATACTTTAATTGTAAATCAGAACTTTGACATAATTTCAAATTTGCCATGTTAACAAAGTCGTAATTGTGATTTAATTAACAGAGGCAAGATATTGTAAAAGGCAAACTAAGGGTAACCTTAGGGCGCAAAGCTTCCAGTCCTGATGTCGCTAAGTTCATCGGGATAGCGGGGTTGCCAATAATAGCCCGAAACCTCAAAAAAGCCTTTTTTGAGGTTTTTTATTTCGCCCTAAAGGTTTGCCTAAAGCCTTTAGGGTTTTTTTGTTATTAATTACTTTGGTATTTTGGGGATTAAACATCTTAGGTAACTACTTCAGGTAATACCAAAGGAGGTGAAGAAGTTGAAGAATAAGATTGCTACGCATAGGGTTGTTACTTTTTTAACCAGAGAAGAGCTTGAGTTTGTGGATAAACTGGAGAAAGATATGATGTTTTCGGTAGGTACGCATATTTCCCGCTCTAAAATTATAGAAGATTTAGTAGACCTTCTTGCTAAAACGCGTATGAGCGCAACTGGGATAAAAAATAATCAGGAGTTTGTGGAGAAGATAAAAGAAGCGATTTTAAAAATGGTCCAGGAGCAGTGTTCGAAGAAGGAAGGGGAAGTAAAATGAGCTTCGGATTTAATAAAGACGCGAAAATAAAACAGGCCCTGGTTAATAAAGGCGGGATAATGTTTTTTACCGTAGAGCGCCCGGAATGTATTTATAGCGGTATGGTTATATTATCTCCGGTTAAAGATAACCGCCAGAGAAGGGCTGTATACATAAAAAAGTACGACCTTGACGCAGAAAGTGGCTGTAACCGGGGAGGTTAAGAATGAAACGTATATGCCGGCATACTTATAAAAAACAGAGAAGGCATCAAAAAAGGCAGTTGAGTTTCTTAGAAGCAGTAAGGCTTTATGCGGATTTACCGGTAGAGAAGTACTAGACTTGGGCGGCTGGTTAAGGCCTTAACGGGCCTTGGTTAAAACATCACTGATGTTCACAACAAACCTGCCGTCCATGATTATATAAGAGCCTCAGAGAATAATTCTAGGTATTATCTTTACTCACCAGATGAGGCTCTTTTTCTAAGATTTTTAGGAAGGTATCTACAATAAGAGGGTCGAATTGCCCGCTTTTATTTTTAATTAATTCTTCTTTTGCCTGCTCTAAACTTAAAGGATTGCGGTAAGGGCGTTTAGTAACCATCGCGTCAAAAGAGTCTGATATACCCATTATCCTCGCGCCTACTTTAATATCTTCTCCTTTTATTCTGTCAGGATAACCTTTGCCGTCGAAACGTTCATGGTGGTGGCGGACTATTTTAGCGACTTCTTCTAAGAAAGGCAGTGACCTGATAATTTCTTCTCCTTTGGCAGAATGTGTTTGTATTATCGCGTATTCTTCCTCGGTGAGTTTTGCCGGTTTTGAGAGGATGGAATCTTTTATGCCTATTTTTCCAATGTCATGTAATAACCCCGCGTATCGGATATTATCTATTGTTTTAGCGGCTAATTTCATTTCCTGCGCTATACGCACGGCATATTTGGTTACATTGGTTGAGTGGCGGTAAGTATAAGGGTCTTTGGCGTCAATGGCATTAGCCAAAGCGATGATAGTATCAAGGTATCCTCTTTGCAGCTCTTTAAAAAGTTTAAAATTTTGCAGGGCAATCGCGGTTTCTAAAGCGATTATTTTTACAATCGCGATTTCAGTTGAGGAAAAAGGGAGGTTATTATTTTTGTCACTGATATTAAGAACGCCTAATACTGTATTTTTAAAAGAAATAGGGAAGCTTATAAGAGAGTTTTTATAGCAGGTATCAAATTTCAACATATATAATTTGATATCTTTTTCAAGGTTGTTGATTATTTTTGTTTCATTGAATTTAGCGGCAATGCCGGAAATTTCTTCACCGTTTTTTATGTGGATTTGCTTTGCGAAATTTTCATCTATTCCTTTAGAAGAAAGTACACCCAGCATATCCGTGCTTTTGTCAAGTAACAGCAGAGCGCAGATATTTATATTTAATATTTTACTTGTTATTTTAACAATTTCATCAGTTAGCTCTTTTAAATCCGTGGAAAAAGATATGCTTTCGCTGAGTTTTTGAATAATCGAAATTGCCTGATCCAGCATTAATTGTTTTTCTCTGAAATTTATTTCTTCTGGGGTTATCTTTTGCGTTAAAGGCGGGGCGGGTTCTTTATTAGGGTTCGCTGTTTTTTTGATTAACTCAGAGATGTAAAACCCTATGGTTATGCTTACGGCTATAATAAATATTGGAATTAGTATATTTAGCATGGCAATTAGATTAAAGGCGCAGTTGTTTTTCAGCGTCTATAATATCACGGTTTATTATATGTATCAATTCCTGTATTCTTTCTTTTAAAATATGAGAAGTTACTTCCGCGTCGTTTATTTATCTTAATATCTGTATACTCATACGGAAATACCTGATAACTTCACCTTCGTCTGTATCTGTAAATTGTAGTATCTTGTTAAAATTTGTGCCGCGCAGCCAAGCTTCTATGCTATTGCTTAGATGAAAGTGGAAAGGCTTGCTGAAAGAATAAATTTTGTGGTTTATCTCCACGTCTTTTATTCTTTCATAAATTTCTTCGCAAGTTCTTTTTATATACCGGGTTGTCCTAGAATAATGAGGTTGTTTTTGATTCTTTCTCGGCTCAAAAACACAGGCAACGCAGACAACGCCTAAGCCGAATTCATCTAACTGTTCCAATAAACCTTTCTCGTATAGCTCAGATAATATAAGTTCATAACCATAAACGCTTTTAGCAAACTGGCCTTTTTGAGTAAGCTGTTCTCTTTCTATATCTATATACCCTAAATTTTTCAAAAGCGCAAGTTTTTTCCCTAAGAGCTCAATTGCCGCTTTTTGTTCATGTTTGCGGTATTGGAAGCAATGGAGAGAGAGAGGGTATATTTTAAAAAGGTCTTCTTTATACCTTTCATAGAGGTTTAGTATAGTGGCGTAAGAAGTATTTAACTGGCTTTTAACTTCTTCCGGCTCATTGTAAATAATGTTTTTAACGTCTTCCGGTTTTATTCTCTTTAAATTTACGCGTGAATAAACAAACCCTTCTTTATCTATGCCTCTTCTCCCGGCGCGGCCGGCCATCTGGTAAAAATCGCGGGTTTTTAATGTCTGGACATAACGGCCGTAAAATTTTCTCAATTCATCAAAAATAACCGAGCGGCTGGGCATATTAATCCCTAAAGCAAATGTTTCAGTGGTAAAAATGATTTTTAACAGCCGGCTGTTAAAAAGCCGTTCAATTACTTCCTTTAGCGTAGGCAGCATGCCCGCGTGATGGTAGGCGATGCCTCGCTGGATAAGAGGATAGATCTCTTGCGCTGAGCGTTCATGTTGTAAGTCAAAACGTTCGCAAAGTTTATTGTAAAGCTCTGTGATTTTATTCATTTCGTCGTTATTCAGGAAATTAAAACTGAGCAGTTCAAACGCGAGGTCTTCAGCCCTTCTTCTGCCAAAGACAAAATATATGCAAGGCAGGCCTTCTTTTTGCCGGATATAGTTAATCAGGGTATTTAATTTATTAGGTTTGTTGCTTCCCAGCCGTTTAATCCGGGAAATATTGTCTATAATTTCATTACGGAAATGAAAGAAAAAATGCAGAGGCACAGGGCGTTTCTCTTCAATGACTATTTTTATCGGTTGTTTATGTATAGATTCAATCCAGGCGCCTAATTGTTTTATATTGGGAATAGTCGCGGAAAGCCCAAGCATTTTCATATGTGTTGGCAGAAAAATCAATGATTCTTCCCAGACAGTGCCTCTTTCAGGGTTATCTATGTAGTGAATTTCATCAAAGATAATCCAGGAATATTTTTTCAGGCTTTCGGGCTCATCAAGGACTTTATTCCTGAATATTTCAGTGGTCATAATAAGTACCGGCGCTTCTGCGTTGAGAGAAACATCTCCGGTTAATATGCCTATATTTTCCTGAAACTGGCCTTGAAAATCACGGAATTTCTGGTTGGATAAAGCTTTTATTGGAGCGGTATAAATAACTCCGATTTTTTTCTCTAAGGCTGTTGAGATTATGTGTTCGGCAATAGCGGTTTTTCCCGCGCCAGTGGGGGCGGATACAATTACTGAATATCCCTGATTAATATAATCAATCGCTTCTTGCTGGAATCTGTCGTAAATCATAAAAAGTATTTAAAAATATCATTTTATGATTACACAGATTTAAAAGCAGATTACATTGATTTTATGGCGAATGTAGAGTTTCTTATAATAGGAAAATATTGCCAGGATTAAATCTGTGTAATCTTTTCTAAAATCCGTGTAATCAAGTCATTATAGATTTTTCAATAATAAACATTATAATCTAATTTAATTGATTTATCCAATAAAAAGAGTAAAATAAATAATTATTGCTGAAAAACATAGCAATAATTTGATTACACAGATTTAAAAAAAAGATTACAGAGATTAAAAGCAAGGGGTGAATATGAAAAAAATAATTTTTTATTTTTGTTTTTTTACGGCTTTTTGCGGCTTGATATATTCAAACGCCGGCGCGGCAGCTAATTATAATTCTCAAAAGGGGGAATTTAATGTCCCTTTTGGAAAAACTTATGATTATTCGGATATTTTAGTCCAGCGTGTTGTTGATGGAGATACAATAGTGCTTGAGAGCGGGGAAAGGGTCCGGCTTATTGGCATCGATACGCCTGAAATGCATGAATCCAGTAAATTATACAAGGATAGCAAAAAAACCAAACAGGATATTGAAGTAATTAAAGCAATGGGTAAATGTTCTTACGAATTTACAAAAAACTTGATTGAAGGAAAGAGGGTCCGGTTAGAATTTGATGTGGAAAAACAGGACAGGTATAAACGGCTTTTGGCTTATGTTTATTTAAAGGATGGGACATTTGTTAATGCTGAGATTGTGAAGCAGGGGTATGCTTCTCTTATGACTATCCCGCCGAATGTAAAATACGCGGATTTATTTCTAGAATTATATCAGGAAGCGAGGGATAATCAGCGGGGG
>JBDRLG010000092.1:0-4234 GCA_043813255.1 Candidatus Omnitrophota bacterium | reverse complement strand
CTAAAAAACTTTTTTACCTATTTTTCTTTATTTCATCGATATTCCCTTAATAACGCATGGAAGCTAAATTAATATCTAACTTATCTTCTTTCAATAGCTCTTCGTTTTTAAGATTAGTTAGCTGGACATTGATTTTTAGGTGGAATAATTCTCTTCTTTGCGGCTTGACTTGCAAGTAAAAGGCCTTACATTCCTTAAAACGCATCGGTCCTGAATAAAGTAAAACCTTAGTTTTATCTCCTTCCTGGGTAATTCGATAGTCTTGATCATTAACTAATTCTATGCCTTCTGGAAGAAAAAGATTTACTTCTACTTTTGGAGCTTCTTCTTCTAAATAAACAAGGTATCTTAACGGAATTACTAACGGCTGGCCAGGCTCCGGCTTGAAATTCCAATACTCAATACTCGGCCTGTCTTTAGTCCTTATCTTAAACTCAGTGCGAAACGGCGGTGGGGTTTCCTTAGGCAATTCTAAATTCGATAGATCTTCTAACTTTTCACTACCTGTTCTCGCTCTTATTCCAACTGCCCCAGTTTCCTGTTTTGGCATTATCTTTATCCTTTGCTTAACTTCAGGATTCCATTCTGGCGGCTCCGGGTTACCAAGGTCGATTTCAATTTCTTCATCCCCTCCATAAACAGAGATACAATATCTTTTCTCATCTGGAATTCGTACTTTAAGAATAAACTCCTTTTTCTCACTTTTTTTCATTGGACCTGTATAAAACATAAAAAGATTACCCCATTTCTCTCGTGTTTCTTCAGTTATGTTATTAGAAATCTCAAATTTGATATCAGACACCAATTCTAATTCTAATGGGATATAACAACCAATATTAACTCGTTCTAAATCTAAATTTTTAGGTGCAACTACAGATAGTTTTAAAATTGCTATGCCTCCAATATTAGGTTCATTCTCTAAACTAATTTTTACAGAAATGATAGGACGCATTTTTGCTTCACAAATGCATTTATGTAATAACGTATCAGAAACAAACAATAATAATATCAATAAAAGTATCATTAGATTAAATTCTCTTCTCACTTTTTCTCCTCCTACGGCTCAACTGTCCAATTAACATCCTTTATACATTTCAAATAATACGCCTCGCCAGGTTTAAATTTAGGAAACATTTTAAACCATATACCATAATAATCCTCAAACTCCTTTGTCAATAAATTATATCGGCATACTCTTGAATAATCATAATCTAATTTTAAGGGTATTAAAACATCATCGGCAGCTATATCTTCTGTTTTTGGCGAACCAATAAAATTCCAACCTTTCTTAAGCGAAACAACCTGAGTAGATATAGGCTCACCAGTAAGCGTCAAACTACAACCACTAGGATTAGTAATATAAATCTGATAGCCGCGTGCATATTCAAAACTGTTAAATTGTCTGTACTTAGGTTCATCTACTACATAATTTTCAAAACTTTGTTTATCCGCATTATACCGCGAAACCTGGCTGTAACTGCCGTTTATTGACGAAAGCACATTTTCTACCCGCTTGTCTTGAGGCAATAACGGAAAACTAATAAAATTCCAACCCTGTTGTAAATTAAGCTCTATTTTTTTAGGAGTCCCTTTTATCTCCAATTTCCAACGATTAAGCTTGCCAATATCATCTACCAATCCTTCATCAGTCAACATATCCTGATTGTCACGGTCAATTACTTTTAGTTTCCAAATACCTTTTGTATTTTTACCTTCTAAAACAGTGTCAATCTCCTGGTATGGCTGTGTCTCATATTTCTGATACCATGCAAAAATATCTTCTGTTTGGCCTGCTCCCCCTAAACTATAATCCTCCAGAATAACCTCAGTATTATCAGGAGAAATAAGAGTTATGCCCAAATCCCTGCGCCTTGAATGTGTTATATCCACAAACACATTAACATCCTTAACAAATAAATCATCAGTAACTTCTATTTCACTTGGTGGCATTATATCTTCTATACTTGTCTTCCCATCTGGAATATGTTTTGGACTATCCTTATTTATAAAAATTTTACCTCTCTTAAATGTAAGATCACTATAAAATACCTTTCTTGAGGCAAAAATATTATTTATCTGTCTATAAAAAAACTCTTCATTATAATTTTGGAAATAATCAATAAGGTTATGGTGAAAATCTTCCAATACACAATCATTAGAATCATTAATCTTACAAAAAACATCCCAAATAGGCTTAGCCCCTAAACTTTGTGTGTCTGCATCTTCATTTGTTGAATCATAAAGATCCCAAAGGATAGATGAAACTGAAACTTCAGTATCTTGACCTGTTGCAATATTTACCAAAGAATTTAAACCGTCTATGGAATTATAATAATCCAAATTCTCTATATTTAATGTGGTTTTTTCGTTCGTCCCTACTTTTCCAGTATCTATATACAATTGCTTCCCCATCACCATCCCCGAGAAATAATCCGCCCATCCCTCACTCCACGAAAGCCGTATATCTTGATTTATATCATTAGCCTGATGATCTCCGCCCGGAGACTTATCGCAGGAATAATTATCCATTACAAAATGCCCGTATTCGTGCAATAGAACACTGTCATCATACTCATCTGGGTCAGTATCTTTGCCATTTACCACTATATAACTCGGACTTGCGTTGGGATCATAGCCTGTCCCTGCTTCTTTTCCCTTTTCCCAAATAACGGGAATTATTGGCGGTGGAGGAAGCGTAGAACCGCTTAATTCCCTTACTTTATCTATACCATCTACCAAGCAATCAAAGATATTAAATGCCCCGCCTTCACCGCTTTCTTCGGTAATATCCAAATCAATCGTAAGGCTGTCTTGTGAAACTGTTTTTTGTTCCGTATCCTTGTAGTGGTCATTATCAGGTGGACTAAAATCCCTTATAACAGCAATATGATAATTATTGTTTTCCTCAGATGTATAACTATAACACTTCAAATAAACCTTATCATTTAACGAAGCCTTTGCTTCAATATTATATGTCCCATCTCCGTTAGTCTGTCCGGTTCCCACAACAGCATTATCAGAGGCTCTGATAATCTCTACCTTGGCAAACCTTACCGGTTTAAATTCCACAGCATTTGGGGCGCCTGTTCCGGTTTCATTAAAGATTCTATTTTCATAGCGGATTTTTCCTGAAATTGTTGTTTTATTTAAAACAGTTAATCCCGCGGACACCTCATCTGACCAAAAATTATCATTATCTTTTACCTTTAAATATATCGTATGATTTCCTTCAGAAAGGCTTGAAATTTGAAATGTTTCCTGATTTCCTATTATTCCATTAATACTTGAACGCCAACTATATTCTACTATTGTTCCATCTGAATCAACTCCTATACCACTAAAACTTACCGGCTGATTTAAACTCCCCGGATTAGGGCTGATTGAAACAATCTGCGCTGTAGGTTTTATCCCCTGCGGCGCGCGATACTGAAATGTTGCACTGCCAGAATTTGCGCCGTGGACAGCAGTTGTTTCAACACTCCGGGTAGTACCGTCTTTTACTGAATTACTGGTTGTATAAGTTATAACATAACGGCTGTGAACATCTTCCGCCACTTTATTAAAAACTTCATCTAACTTACTTACATTGATTGCGTTAAAATATATTCCCCTGCATTGTGTAGCCATTGATTGTAGTAAACTTACGTTTAACGGACTGCCTAATCCAAGAGTAAACACAGGAACTTGATTTTCTGAAGAATAATCTGTTATTTGCTGTAAACTATGGCTGCTGTCATTGTCATATCCGTCTGTAAGAGCCACTACTGCTTTACGATTCTGGCTCTGCCGGCATAAAGCCATCGCATCATAAACAGCGTCATTAAGAGAAGTCAATCCCCTTCCAGGAGGCGACGCGTTAATCGCATTCTTAAGCGAGCCTTTATCTGAAGTAAACCCATGAATTAAACTAACATTGCTGGAAAATTTATATATTGCTCCCCTGCCACTAGGGCCAAAACAATCAATAAATTTTCCCGCGGAAGAATTAATCTGCGCAAGCTCTATGTCATTAATACTTCCACTCGTATCCAAACAAAGCGCTATATCCACAGGCGCATTAGTACTTTGAAATTCCACATTAGTTATTGTCTGCGCTATGCCGTTTTCCTTCACTTGAAAATTACCTGTACTTAAACCTGAAATAGTTCTGCTATCTGAACCAATTACCCTGACAGCATATTTTATAACAGGAAATGTAGCAGACTGAAATACTTTACTTAAAGTTTTTTTCGCT
>JBDRLG010000091.1:0-4401 GCA_043813255.1 Candidatus Omnitrophota bacterium | reverse complement strand
AGATATTTTCTATATGGCGGTAAAGATTTTCTGGGTCTGCGGGTATTCTGTGCGAACGGTTCATCTGTCCATGATCCTTGACGGTGAATGAGAAGCTTTTTTGGTCAACATCGATTCCGATGAATATGTCATAGTCCTGTGTATTATACACCATGCTTTCCTCCTTTCGAAATGGGTTAGCTTCAATCAATGAAAATATCATACCATTTCTTGGAAAGCTTGGCACTTTAACATATCATCTAACAGAAATTTTTTAGCCGGGTTTAATTCCTTTAAGGCCTCTCAACTGTAACGGTTATAATCTCCACATCCGCAGGCAAGGGGTTTGTTTCTTTGTTGTTAACCGTATATTCCCGCGTGTCGTAATCAAAAGCCACCGCAAAACAGCGGGCAACTTCCTTGCCGTCAAACTTAACCAAAAAGCCGCCTTCTGCCATTTAGCGTTCCTTTCTATTGCTCCTTTTGCGCTTCAGCCTGGAATAATATCCCCTTCACATATTCATAACACCTTTTGGGGTTATCAACGCGTTTCTTGGCGACTATACTGAAGGCCTTCTTGACCTTATCCTCCCCAAAGGCATCCATCCGCAAAATAATATCCTCTACCGCCTGCGGGTCATTCTGCTTAAAGACTATTTTCGCGTATTTTTTTGCCTGTTTCAGTTTCTTCGAGCCATAAGCCACCTCTAACCTGTCCCATTCCAGTTCCAGCCAGGCAGGGTCATACAAAGGCAGTACCTTATAAGCGTTAGCCAGGCGCGAACTGTAAACTCCGCCTTCGGGCGTATCGTATGAAACATCAATCAAATTCAATTTCCTCAACTCCTGCATCCCGTTGCTGATAGCCCATTTGCTTATATTAAAGCGCTTTGCCAGCGCCTCCCGGCCGGAAAACCACCACGGCGCAGTATTGCTTATATTGGCATAGGCAAGGTTGATTAGATAGCAAAACTTAGCGCTGTGCGAAAGCTTACTGCTCCAGCCGTACTCCCAGTATCCATCCGGTACCTGAAAATACCATTCCTTTGGCTCCGAATACGGCTTTGGCGGTTTATCATAGCTTAATAGATCCACTTCAGCATCTTTATCGTAATTTAGCTGGCAATCTATCAGGTTATAGTCATCTTTAAGCTTATTTAAGCTTCTGTTGATCTGCCTTCTGTAGCCCTCTCTCGTCATTTTATCCGCTATCCCCAGATAAGAGGCCGTCTTTTCATAATTAAAGGCTATCTTTGCCTTATTGCTTGCGTCATATTCCTTTAAAAGCACCAGATATAAATCAAACGCCCTCTGGTCGTGCCTGGTCAGCATCCTTCCGCCAAGATTGGGGTTCTCTAAAAACTGCCATGATACCGTAACTCCCCCCTGCACCGGCTGCGCGGCGGCAGGCGGCCTCTCCTGCGTCTTTATCTCCCCGAAGGACTTCAGGATTCTTGCGGCCAACTCTTTTGACTTTATTAACACGCTGGCTTCATAATTCTGATTCAGCGCGCTCTCGGTCCAATTGGTACTGCCAAGGATGACGGCCTCCTCATCTATGACTAAAACTTTGGCATGGGTATATGTGGAAGGGTTGTCATAGCGCACGTCTATGCCGGCGTCTTTGAGCATCCTGAAACACCTGGAATTTTTGCCCTCAGCCACCCACTTGTTTACGCTTTTTTCGCCGGCGAAATTGATGTTTTCGTCAAGGATAACCTTCACCTTGACCCCGCGCTTATGGGCATTTACCAGCTCATCAGCCAAGTCGTAAACCTGTGTCTTCGTGTTATAGGGCCTCAGGCTCACTTGATACATCACCATATAGATGGAATCCTTTGCCTGCTGGATGGCCTTCTGGGCTGCCGGATAATACTTCCTGCCGCTTATATCCTCTACAACCGCCTGATACGATTCGGCCGCATAACATAAAAGAATCCCTGCGCCGGCTAAAACTACTAACACAAGGATTATAAAAGTCGTTACCTTAAAACAACGCCTTATTAACATGTCATCGTATTTGTTCTGTAATTATTTACATACCAAGGGTTACATAAAGCGTCTATATTCCTTATCTATTCCAATTAAGTACTGTGTGGATTTATCCCGAATTTACCCCGAATTTATTTTGAGTATTTGTTGCCAACTTTTTATATTTTTCTGCATTCTCATAATCTTCAATCTTTTCATAAGCTAAAACTAAATAGCTGTAGATGCTCACCCGGAGGATATAACTTTGACCTGTTATTTTTAAGGCCTTCTCTGCATTTAAAAAATATTCAATTGCCCGATTAAAGTTTTTTAAGTGATAGTAAACATATCCTAAGCCCCGATAACATAATGCTTCTTTATTTTTATTCCCTATTTTTTTAGCAATTTCTAAGGCAGCTTCCCAGTATTCAATAGCTATAGCTTCTCTCGAAAAAGTGGCTAAAGATATAAAGTACTCTAATTCTACAGCCTTATGCCCATTTTTTATAGCTATTTCCAATGCGTTGTCTAAGTAATTAATAGCTTTTGGAGGATTTTTGTTATAATAGATATTTGCTAACCTTATATAAGATTCTGATTCCTGGAGCGTATCTCCTTTTCTCTTGGCAATCTCCAATGCTTTCTCTCCATATTCAATGGCTTTCTTTGAATTTTCTAAGTCATCGTAGATATTTGCTAACTTTATATAACATTCTGCCTCTGAAAGCGCATCCCCTTTTTCCTTAGCGGCCAGTAAAGACTTTTCAAAGTAATCAATCCCTTTTTTAAAAATTGAAATTTCATAGAATATTAAACCTACTATAAAATATTTTTTGTTCTCTTTTAACTTTTTAGCCCAACAATCAACATATGTTTCCCAGTCTACATCAAATTCAACAAGATTGTATTCTCCAGCGCTTCTTCTATGAAAATTCCATAATTCTCTAATAAAGTCATCTGTATTACATTTTATTCTTTCCCCTCGGAATGCCTTAAATGGATTTTTCCATTTTTTCATTCTCACATCCTCTATTTCAATCCCTTCTTTAGAATGTTCAACAAAAATTATCTCTTTTTTGGGATTCTCCACAATGTCTTGTATATTTGGCGTAATATCAAATTCGTCAGAACAGCTATATCCAAGAATTAGAACTTTCTTATGTTTTCCTGTTAAAAATAAATATCTTATCAGATAAGCCATCGGGTCAGAAGGAGTTTCGCTGGCAATGGTTTCCATTGTTACTCTTATGCTTTCTTTGTTTTCGATACTCCCATGAATTTTGAGAATTATTATGCTTTTGTTCTTTGTATCAGCAAGGTCTATTTTTGAAAATTGGTTCTCGTTGTAATACACTGTAAAATCTTTATCCCTTTTTAGCCCTTCCTTTTCTAATGCTTTTTCAATAAGCAGATCAAAATTAGTAGTGACGATTATTCTAATGAACCTATTTTTCGCCATTTTTGCGATAAAGGCATGGTTTATGTTGGGTTCCCCTTTTTCAAATACTTCCAAAATACTTGAAACATCCGTGTTTCTTGATATTATCTCTATGAATGCCTCAAAAGGTAGGGCAGAATTCAATATCTCATCTTTATCTGTATCATTAATACATAATTTTTTAAGAATTAATTGCGCAAGTTCATTTGCCAAAGGTAATCCAGAGTTCTTAGAAATCCCTGCCCCATAAAATACAACTATTTTTTTTTGTCTTATTAACTTACTTATCTCTGGTATATAATTTTTCATTGCTCAATTCTCTTGCAACTTCTCCAATTCTGGGGATATCATACTTATCTATTTAAATTAAGTATTGTCCCCGGAATTGTCCCCTCCACAGCCGCCTGATAGGATTCAGCCGCATAACATGAAAAAATCCCTGCGCCGGCTAAAACTACTAACACAAGGATTATAAAAGTCGTTACCTTAAAACAACGCCTTATTAACATGTCATCGTATTTGTTCTGTAATTATTTACATACCAAGAGTTACATAAAGCGTCTATGTTCATGTTCTTTTTCATCTTCTGTAGGCACAAAATCTACGGCCAAAATATCCCTTAAACCGCCGTCAATCTCTCTTGCCGCATGCATCAAAAAGTTTGATCCATTAGGACAATTACCATAATAAATATTGAGTCCGGCCTCATAAAAGCCAGTAATTTCTTGACCGATTGAAGAAAGCCCTTCATGAATGTTTTTCTGTTGTTGAGTCCACTTATCTTTCATATAAAACCTGCATAATTTTTTCTTTTAATCTAATTTGATTTAGTATACAAAATAAGCTCTCCGCGGAAGGCTTTGGCTAAAATACATTTTATGGACCGTTTCTATTTTTCAAAGAAAAAAGGCAACTCTGTGGAAGTCGCCTTTTTAAATATATTGTATTTTTAAATACTATGCTGGTATACGTTTTATTGAAGTCCTCAAATAAGGATTTTTTATATTACGGAA
>JBDRLG010000090.1:0-3183 GCA_043813255.1 Candidatus Omnitrophota bacterium | reverse complement strand
GTTCTTCTGCCAATTATATGGATTTATCACATCTCTGAATCTGGTTTTGCTTGGGTCTATGCTGTTCATTCCTCCTATTAACGCACCTGATAAGGCCGCCCCTCCTATATTCTGCCAGCTCTGGTTTAATCCAAAGCTTTTAAATACCTTAGGGCTTTGTGTTATAGCTAAGTAATTTAAACCTGCTTTCATCAGGCTCTGGCCGCTTACTGGCGTCTTGGAAAACATTAACGCGCCGGCTAACATTCCAAATGAGTCCATCCCTGTGCTCTTACGCGACTTCGCGCAGCTGTTCGGCAGAATCGGCTGTTCTAATATAAAACATACAATGATTAAGACTGATACCCATTTAAATCTTTTTAAATTATTCATTTTCCCTCCGAAGGTTTTTTTGGATTGCATTTTAGAAAAACGATTTGTTTTTATTCTATTATTAAACACTTTTTTTATTCCTTTTTTTATTCCTTAAATAAAAAGCCGGGCTGTCTTATACTGACTTTTCCGTCGGTATTCGGCAGCCCGGCTGTCTTCTTCTTTAAGACCCGCGGCTTTGCGCGTCTACTTCTCAGTAGATTTGCCCTTTCGGTTACTATTCTAATATAACACCTACTTATTTTCACCTCCGCCAGTTATGCTATTCCACATCTGCTTAACGCCGGCTTTTATTATCTTCTGATTCTTAATTTCTCTTTCCTTAACCCAGTTATTAAATTTTGTATTTTTCTCCTCTAAGTAACTCCTAACTCCTTGATTATTACTTCCTTCTTTTTTTTCTAATTCAGGAGACGCGGACAAATATGTTTCTTTTTTCAACTCTTTCGGATCAGTTCCTTTTAATGCTTCTAAATTCTTAAATAACGCGCCATTTGGATCATTTATCACGCTTACAGGAGATGTCATATAAAATTCCTTGTAAGAATCTTTTGCTATCGGAGCATTCTTTAAAGGATATTTTTTTTGGTCCTCTTCTGAAATTACTGTTTCATATACTGGCTTTAAACCACCATTGTCAATTTTATAACCTGTCTGTTTTTCATTAAATTTCACTATAGAATTCGGGACAACAGTCAGAGATCCTTCATCTTTTCCCGACTGTATAACGCTTTGATTCGTAGAAGGGGGAATATTAGCTGTCGGCTGTGTTCCTTTAAAATTTGGGTTATTCACCTTATCAAGATTTGGTATCTTTAAATAATCTGCTACATCTTTTATCAAACCACCGCTTCCATAAAGTTCTTCTTTTATTTCTCTGTTTGAATAACCGCTGCCATCAGGATGATTAAACCAGTCGTTATTTTTCCCCGCCGTATACACCGCATCACTTAGTGTAGTCGCTTTACCTGTTTTTACTAAACTATTTGCTTCTTCCGCTATTATTAACCGCTGCTGCTGTCTACGCGCAAGCACAGGATTATAACCATCTGGTATCGGCGGCCCCATCTCAGGGATAACATCTTTTGTATCAATAGCAGTAGCAGAAATTGCTAACCCTACCGCATCCGGAAAAATAGGTTCTTTAACCGCGTCATTAATTGTTTTCATTTTTTCAGTTTTGATTTCATTTATAAAATTCTGTAAATCTACAGACGGATTTCCTACAGTAGATGGAATACTTCTTGGTTTTCCTGTTACAGCCTGTTGTTTTACAGGCTCTACTGTTTTTCTATTGTCCGGGATGTTTTGACTTTCTTTTGAATACTGCCCAATCCGAGAATTCAAATCTTTTAAATAATCATCTTTGCTGATTTTTTCACCTTTTGCCCCAAACAACCATCCAGTTAAAGTCCCGCCGTACTTTGTGCTTCTAAACGGCCTTAATGCCCACAGCAACTCCCCATCTTTCAAAAGCATGGCGTCTTTCTGTGTTTCATTCATCCCTAAACCCGCGGTTATTACTCCCCATAACTGCCTGCCTTTACTGGGGTAAAAACTTAATAACTGCTCTCTACCGTGAGAACCAACTGAGAATCTTTCTTTTAATGAATCCAGATATTCCTGCTTACTGACTTTTTCTCCTTTTGTTCCTAACACTGCTGCGGACAAAGTATCTCCATACTTAGTACTTCTCCATGGCTTCAATGCCTGTGAAACTTTACCATCTTGTAAAAGCATTGCATCTGCTTCTTTCTCACTCAATCCAACTCTACCAAACGTCAAAACACTCCCTACAGCAACAAGAAACTGCCTGCTCTTACTAGGGTAATCTTTCTTAATCACATCTTTAATATCTTTAGCTAACGAAGGAGAAATCGCTGGTGCCTCTGCAGTTAAAAAATCAACTTTGCCTTTAAGAATATCTTCCCTTTCTTTTAAAATTGGCGCGATTAAATCCAGAGACGGCTCTTTTGTAATAGA
The DNA here is from genome assembly GCA_043813255.1 of Candidatus Omnitrophota bacterium. GTDB lineage: Bacteria > Omnitrophota > Gorgyraeia > Gygaellales > Profunditerraquicolaceae > JBDRLG01. The sequence continues at coordinate 828 of JBDRLG010000090.1, read as the reverse complement.
TAAAGTATCTGCGGAAACTTTCGCAATAGAATCATCTTCAATATAACCCTTGGGTTTTGAACCTATAATCGGCTGTTCATAAGGATTCACAGGAACGGCCGGCTTCCAAGATTCTCCGGAGCCAGAGGGTAATGTACCAACAGGAAGGATTTTAGAAGATGATTCTCTTTCTTTTGTTGAAGAAGCCGATTCTGCAATTAAAGATTTGGGTATTATTTTACTATCTCCCCTTACAAAAGAAATCGGCACACTACCCACATCTGAATGATAAACCTCTGTTATTTTACCCTTACCCTCAGGAAGTTCATAAGTCACCTTGTTACCATCAATAGCTATTACTTTTCCCTTTATATACCCCTCTTTGCTTTCGTCTAAAAAGGCTTTATTATCTTGATATACAGGAATAGAATATTCTTCCCCTACTTTTAAATCTATATAATAAAGATCTTTATTTTTTTGTTCTTCTTGAGCAGGCACAAACTTACCATCTGCGCTGGCCACGCGGCTAAAAGAACCTACCGTCCCCCTGACTTTAGCCCAAACATCGCCTAATAAGGTCAAATTGCTTTTACTTGTCTTAGGTGTTAATATTTTTAACTCTTTGGGTTGTATTTTATAATCTTTCACCTTAAATGCGTTAGGGTTCCATAATGGAGCTTGTTCATCCAAATTTGTCTTTTTACCATATTGATCCCTTACTGGCCTCTGCCGGACATATTTACCATCCTGCTGAACATACGTTACTCTATCCAGCCTATCATCCAATATTCCTATAATATTACTGTTTGCCTGCGAATTTATATTGTTGAAATATTTGTTTACTATAGC
>JBDRLG010000089.1:0-2762 GCA_043813255.1 Candidatus Omnitrophota bacterium | reverse complement strand
TGAAGGAAACCAAAAATGTGGGAAGATAAAAAATAAATGATTAAAAATAAATATTGCATCTACATTATAGAGCCTCCGCAAAAACAGTTTATACATGTCTTTGATGAGGTGGCATTAGGCCTTTACTATGCGTTTAAAGAGCTGGACATAGAGGCAACTTTAATAAATGGTAATATTTCTCCCCTCGATAACTATCCAAAACCAATTATCCTCGGCGGTAATTTAATTAAGTTTTATCCGGATATGAAATTTCCAGAAGGTGCTATAATCTTTAATATGGAGCAATTGCATCCACAATCACCTTGGTTAAGCAAAGAATATATCGAGCTAATGCAAACCCATGAGGTATGGGATTATGATTCTCAAAATATAGAATTTTTAAAAACATTAGGAATCAATGCTAAATATTGTGGGATAGGGTACGTGCCGGAGTTGACTAAAATAAAACCACAAAAAGAAGATATAGATATACTATTCATCGGCTCTCTAAATGACCGCAGATTAAAAATTCTTAGAGACCTGCACATAAATACCAACTGTGTAGTTAAGGCCCTATTTAACGCCTATGGGAACGCTAGGGATAAATATATAGCACGGGCTAAGATAATTCTGAATATTCATTTTTACGAAACGAAGATATTTGAAATCGTCCGATGTTCTTATCTGTTAGCAAACAACAAATTTATTATTAGCGAAGAAATTGACAATAAAAAAACGATGGATTATTTTAAAGATGGGATTGCTTTCACTGGCTATGATAGACTGATTAATACCGTCATTGAGTCTCTCAATAAACCAGAATTGAGAAGCAAAATCGCCGGAGAAGGGTTTAATAAATTTAGGGGATTGAAGCAGGTTGATTATTTGAAGGCTGCATTAAATCAACGATAAAATTATCTTTAGATTTTTTAATTATATTTAAGACTTCCTCTTTCTTTTTTAGGTAATGTAGTAACTCGTTCGGGATACAATATTCACAGGCCTTCTGTGCGTACGCTAATGCCTCATCAAACCGCCCTTCATGCAATCTTATAATCCCAGCATAGGAATTAAATCTGGCATCACTAGGCGTCAATTCTAGCTGTTTAAAGATCAACTCGTTACGGCAAGACCTTTTCCCTGTAAATGCAACATCTCTATAAGCTAATCCAATTTCGCCCATGTGGCATATCCCAAAAACGGTATTTATCCCACCCCTAAGATGATTCCTCTGGATGCTCATAACGTTTAGCTCATGTACATAATTCTCATAGATTACGCCCATATTGCCACGCCATAATCTTGGCAAAAAACCATCCCTATATTTAGCCTGTTGACCAAGAGGCATCTTCCTAAAATCTTCAGAGAAAGTAAAAACATTGCAAAGGAAATAATCATAATCATCTGTCTGAATAAGCTGATGAAGCCTTTGAACTTCAACCGGAGAAATCATTTCATCAGAATCAAGCCTAAAAATCCAATCCGAGGTACATTTAGAAATACCAAAATTAAGCGCATTGCTGAAATTATTATCCCAATCATAATAATGAATCTGACATTGGCGGCTAAGAGGCATTATTTTCTCGCCATTCGTAATGACCAGAATAAACTCATCAAAATCGTTTTTATGTCTGAAAACAAATTCATTGCACACATCAATTTCGTTCGTAATAACCAATAAACTGCACGTCTGTTTTTTATTAGTCTGCATAAATTACTCCTGTTATCTCCCCTGAAAAAGTATCAAAATTTTTACTAACTTCCAGCACCCAAAATTTTTTATTTTGAAAATTTAGTTTAGTGTTCGTAATACCGATAATGTCGAAAATAGAAGTTCTCAATATCTGCAATGGCACAGATATTGTCACAAGTTCTACTTCGCCCTTCATTCTGTTTAACAACTGGTCTAAACTTGTTTCATAAGCAGAAATATCGTCAGCGTGGATTGAAACTATATCTTCATAAGTGAATGATAGCGAACTTCTTGAATATGAACCATACGTGTCTATAGAAGTATCATCCCTGGAATCTAATAGTTTTGTTGTGTCTTCTTTATACGGGCCGTACGGCACAGAAATAACATTTTCTATCTCGGAAATATCGTCAGAAAATGAAATGTCTTGGCTAATTGAATTGGTGAATGATTGCCCTACGCTATCGCTGGAATAATAAACTTTTCCTGAGTCATCCCCCGTCCATAAGGCAGAATTAAATTCTGTTAATGCAAAGATCGTCTGCGTTCCTAAATCTGAGTTAAGTTTCCAGTTGTCGCCTAAGTCTTTAGTATGCCAAATTTGACCAACACTGTCAACCGCCCACAGTTTATTTTCAAAGTCATAAAATTTTTCTATCGTTAATGTCCCCAAGTCAGAACTCAAAACAAACGTAATCCCATCATCTGAATGATAAACGCTCCCGGACGAAGAACTAATCCATAAAAAATCCCCATAAGAATATAAAGCGCAAACATCTGCGCTATCAGCTAATGTCGTAGCTAAAGTCCAAATCGCTCCTGAGCTTGTGTACCAGATATTTCCAGCGCTATCTCCTGTCCATAATTTTGAATCAAAAGAACATAAAGCTCTTAGTCTTACCATTCCAAAATCAGTAGATAGCGTCCAGATCTCTCCTGTATTCGTGTAGTGAATCTGTCCTGCTGTTATAAATGGTGCAGACTCACAACAATCGCAACTCCAAAGTTTTGAATCAAAAGAGCACAAACTATAGATAATCCGTTGATAAGTAATCTCTCCTAAATCAGTGCTCAACGTCCATATCGCCCC
>JBDRLG010000088.1:0-14120 GCA_043813255.1 Candidatus Omnitrophota bacterium | reverse complement strand
TGTGTCGCAATTGTCTTTTTTTGTCATTGCGAAGGAGCGAAGCGACTGCGGCAATCTTAGTATTCGTCGGAAGAGATAAATAAGATTGCTTCGGCTTCGCCTCGCAATGACAAGAATGGCTATTATGACACAGTCTGATTGAGGTGGGGTAAGATGATATTCGATGTTATTTATTAAATATTGGCTGCCGGTAATAATTTGTGGTATAATTATTTCTTCTGTGTCTTCTATACCCGGAAGTAATATCCCTGGTTTATTTTCCGGGCAGGATATAATATTTCACGGTTTAGAGTTTGCGCTATTTGGGTTTTTACTTAGCCGCGCGATTAAAAAGTATTATCCCAAATTGATCAGGAATAAAAGAATAGTATTAGTGTTCTTTTTAGTTTTTATTTATGGATTGCTAGACGAGTTTCATCAGATATTTGTTCCTAATAGGCACATGGATATGTCTGATGTAATTATTGACAGTATTGGCGGATTAATAGGCGGTTTACTGTATAGATGACAAAAATAAAACCTTTTAAAGCAGTTATTTATAATCAGGGAAAAATCAAGAACCTTTCACAAGTAGTTTGCCCTCCTTATGATGTCCTATCTCCTGCTCAGCAGAAATATTACCATGAATTAAATCCCCATAATTTTCTTAATATACTTTTACCTAAAGATACTCCGGATAAATATGAAAGAGCAGGGCAGTATTTTCAAAATTGGCAGAAAGAACAAATTCTTATTAATGATAAGTCGCCTGCTGTATATTTTTACAGCCAGCAATATAATTTAAAAGGAGAGAAGAAAACGCGTTTTGGTTTTATGGCGCTGTTAAGGCTGGGTGACAGAAAATCTGGAGTATTTGGGCATGAAAATACCCGCCTTGCCGCAAAGGAAGACAGGGCTAAATTACTAAGGCAGGTAAAAGCGAATCTCAGTCCGATATTTGTTATTTTTCCTGACCGAAAACGTATTATTTCCCGAATAAGAGAGAAGTATATTAATAGTGGAAATCTTTTTATGGAAGCAACTGATAATGAAAAGACTGTTCATCAAGTATGGCGTATTGATTCGGAAAATATTATATCTATGATACAGGAAAGCATGCTGCAGGAAAATATGTTTATCGCTGATGGGCATCACCGTTACGAAGTCGCTTGCGCTTATAGGGATGAGATGGAAGAAAAATTGGGGGTTGTAAGCGGGGAAGAAAGTTTTAATTATATCCTTGCTTATTTTACTAATATTGATACAAGAGGGCTTACTATACTGCCCATACATAGATTGGTTAAGTTAAAGGCAAAATTAGATGGACAAAAATTCAGGTCTGAATTATCCGGAAATTTTGATGTTGAAGAAATAAAAGATAAAACAAAATTTTTCTTTTTGATGAATAAAGCCGGAGAAGCTGAGCATATTATAGGTATGTATGCAAATAAAAGATATTGGATGCTTCGCCTTAAGAATATTAAGATATTGGATAAAATAATAGTTGATAAACCTAAAGAATACAGGTTGTTAGATGTTTCTATTCTGAATTATATGATTTTAAAACAGATTCTCGGTTTGGATTTAGATGATAAAGAATCAATTATTTTTAACCATAACGCGGATGAATTAATTGAACAGGTTGACCAGGATTCCGGGTATGTAGCATTTTTTCTAAATTCCACAAAAGTCTCTCAGATAATGGCTATAGCTTTGAATGGAGAGAAAATGCCGCCAAAAACAACTTTTTTCTATCCTAAAGTACGATCGGGGTTGGTGGTAAATAAATTGGAATAGCTGTCAGCTTTCAGCAGTCAGCTATCAGCAAAAAATTTCCTGGCTGTCGTCAGGTAAGTCTAGCTGAAAGCTGAAGGCTGATAGCTGAGGGCTGATATTATAAAATGGCACTTTTTGGTAAACCAAAATATACGATTGTAAGAGTAAAGAAAAAAGAAATCCCCGATGGGCTTTGGACAAAATGCGATGCGTGTTCTGAAGTTTTGTATAATAAGACTCTGGAAGAGAATCTGAGGGTTTGCCCTAAATGCGAACATCATTTTACTATAGGCGCTTATGAAAGAATCAATATGCTTATAGATAAAGACACTTTTTCTGAGTTTGACGCTGATATGATATCCGATGATCCGTTAGATTTTAAAGGGCCGAAGAGCTATAAAGATAAATTAAGACAGGACCAGCAGGCAACTGGCCTAAAAGAGGCGGCTGTAACAGGAGAAGGTTTATTAGAAAATAAAAAAGTCGTATTGGCGGTTACCGATTCTCGTTTCATCATGGGCAGCATGGCGTCAGTTGTGGGGGAGAAATTAACGCGCGCTGCTGAAACTGCGACAAAAAATAAACTGCCTTTAATAATTGTTTCAGGTTCTGGCGGAGGTGCCCGTATGCATGAAGGTATGTATAGCCTTATGCAAATGGCTAAAACATCAGCGGCATTGTCTTATCATCGTAGAAATAAGCTTTTGTATATTTCCGTGCTTACTAACCCGACGATGGGAGGGGTTATGGCGTCATTTGCCGGATTGGGCGATATAACTGTGGCTGAACCTAAAGCTTTATTGGGCTTTACAGGGCCGCGGGTTATTGAACAGACTATCCGTCAGAAGCTTCCCGCGGGTTTTCAGCGTTCCGAGTTTCTTTTGGATCATGGGATGATAGATATAATAGCGAACCGGAAAGTTCTAAAGCAGGTATTAAGCCAATTACTTGAATATTTAACTTAAGAAATATATAATTGGTTAATTGGTTTTTATTTAACTATTCACTCCCGATGTTGAGACTGTTGCGAAATGCTTCAAATTTGTCATTCTGTCCCGACGTAACATCGGGGCAGAATCTTGATCCTGCGATCAAGCCGCAGGATGACAAAAATGGTATTTTGCAACAACTTCATGTTCGTCGGGACAAGCAATTACCTTTTAACTAAATAAAAAACGAGCAACGAAGGAGCAAGTCATGGCACAGGTAAGTCTTAAAAATGTTACAAAGTATTTTGAAGGCGGGATAAAGGCAGTTGATAACATAAATTTAGGAGTTGAGAATAAAGAATTTATGGTTTTGGTTGGCCCATCAGGCTGTGGTAAATCTACGACTCTCAGAATGGTTGCCGGCCTGGAAGATATAAGCGAAGGCCAGCTTTATATAGGGGATAAATTGGTTAATGACGTACCCGCTAAAGACCGCGATATCGCGATGGTATTTCAAAATTACGCTCTTTATCCGCATATGACAGTTTTTGAAAATATGGCTTTTGGTTTAAAATTAAGGCATTATCCTAAACATGAAATTATCCAAAGGGTAAATGAAGCGGCAGATATTTTAGGGATAAAACATTTGCTTGGCCGCCGGCCGCGTGAGATTTCAGGCGGAGAAAGGCAGCGGGTTGCTGTCGGCAGGGCGATTGTCAGAAAACCAATGGTTTTTTTATTTGATGAGCCTTTAAGTAATCTTGACGCGAAATTAAGGGTTCAGATGCGTACAGAGATACATAAATTACATATAAGGCTGCAGACTACCATTATTTATGTTACTCATGATCAGGTTGAGGCTATGACCATGGGCAACCGTATAGCCGTAATGAAAGATGGAATCCTTCAGCAGGTGGATGATCCGATAGAGATTTATGACCACCCGAGAAATAAATTTGTTGCCGGTTTTATTGGTTCTCCCCCAATGAATTTTATGAATGGCCGGGTAATTAAGAAAGAAGGAAAATTATATTTTGATGAAGGTAAAATCCGGATGAAACTTGTAGAAAGTATGTATAAGAAAATAACGCCTTATGCAGGCAAAGAAATAATTTTTGGTTTTCGTTCGGAAGATATTTATGATAAATTATTTGTTTCAGAAGCGCCTCAGGAAAATATAGTAAGGGTAAATTGTGAAGTTGTTGAGCCTATGGGGTCGGAAGTTTACCTTTATTTAAGCACAGGCAAGCATACTTTTATCGCGAGGGTAGGAGCCCATGACCGTCCGAAAGTCAATCAGGATATGGATATAGTTTTTGATATGAGTAAGATTCATTTTTTTAATAAAGAAACAGAAGAAACAATTATATAATCCCGAATTTTGCTTGTACTTTTTCCTTGCAGATAATCCGACGATATCGGGTTTCTAATGCAAAATTTGGGATAATCCCAAATTTTGGGATAAAGAAATATTCTTGTGAAAAATCTATCCTGCCGGCAGGCAGGTATGGTTATCACCGAAGGTGATTTTCTTGCCTACTTTATTTTTTATTATAATTATAGCGGTTTGTTTAACCGCGTCCGCAAAAATTCTGCCTCTAAAAGTATTGCTGGGGTTTTACCTCATTAATATCCTTATCGGTATTTATTTCTTCTCTAAAAATTCCAAATTAAAATACCAATTCCAATTAAGACTTCAGGATATTCAGGAAAAGATTAATATCCTTAATGACCAGAATTCACTAAATTTGAAAAACAATATTTCTCTGCAGGAAAAAATAAAACGCTATGAAGAATTAAAAAAGATTATTGAAAAGATAAACCAAAACTTAAGCCTTGATTATATAGCTGAAAGCTTTACTGATATCGCTTTTTCTTTAGTCGGAGTAAACAAAGGGGTTTGTATTTTGTATCTGATAGATAACCAGATTCAAAAGCCGGTTATGTTTAAGACAAGAAAAGAAGACAGCCGTATGGTTATAAAAAATAAACAAGGTGATATTTTTGACCAGTGGGTATTAAGGCATACCGGGCCATTGTTAGTAGAAGATATAAAAAAAGATTTTCGTTTTGACACGGAAAAACTTAATAATTATGATTTGCGCCCTATACAATCTTTGATCAGCGTTCCGCTTAAAAGCGCGAACAGAATTTTAGGTATTATGAGGCTGGATAATTCTCAACGGGAGGTTTACACGCAGGAGGATTTAAGGCTTTTGGTAACAATTGCCGATATAGCGGCTGTGGCAGTGGAGAATGGAGAGCTTTTTCAGAAAACGCGGGATTTGGCAATTCATGACGGACTGACCGGACTATATACAAAGGGATATTTTATTGAACGGCTTAGGGATGAATGCAAGAGGGGTGTTAGCCAATGTAAGCCGGTTTCTTTATTGATGATAGATATAGACTATTTTAAGAAATATAACGATGAGTTTGGGCATGCCGCAGGAGACATAGTATTAAAAAATTTGGGGGATTGTCTTTATGATTTTGCCAAAGATTATCCTCCTTGTTTAATAAGCCGTTTTGGCGGGGAAGAATTTTGTATATTACTGTCAGACAGAGATAAAAAGAGTGCCGCGATTATAGCAGAAGGCCTGATGCGAAAAATTAAGAGTATGAAATTAACTTTGCGCAGGCAGGAAATTAATATTACTGTTTCTATAGGGGTAGCATCATTGCCTTGTGATGCCTCTGAAGAAGAAGAGTTTATCCGCGCTGCAGATATGGCAATGTATGAAGCGAAAAATAAAGGAAGAGATAAAATTGTTGTAGCTTAACGAGTATAATTGACTATAGAAAACGATGGGTTATTTAACTTTAATTATATTAACAGGATTATTATTTATATTCTTAAAGAAGAAGATAAAAAATGATTCTTTAAGGCTTAATAATGATTATGAAATAATTAGAAAAGGGTACGAAGAGTTAATGCTCAGTGATCTGTCAATAAGAGAAAAGAATGAATCTTTAAAAAGATCTTTGGAAGAAATTATCACACTGTATGATATAACTAAAGATATCTGTAAATACTTAGATGAAAAAAAAGTTTTTGAAAGTTTTATAAACCATATTAAAAAACATGTAAATCTTAAAGATTGCAGGTTTTTTTCTTCTGGAGAGGATTTAAATAACTATAAAGATTATACTCTTTTATCATTGGAAATAGATAAAGAATTATTTGGTTATTTAGCTTATAGCGGTATAGAAGAAGGGCAGGAAGAAATATTTAATATTCTCGCGCAGCAGTTTATATTAGGGATTAAAAGAGTTGTTTTATATCATAGGGTAGAGGAATTGACAATTATTGACAGCTTAACAGGCGTTTTAAACCGCAGGTATTGGTTAGAACGTTTTACGCAGGAAATAGCACGGTCTAATAAATTTAAATTGAATTTTTCTTTTTTGATGATTGATATAGATTATTTTAAAAATGTTAATGACCAGTATGGCCATTTGGTAGGGGATGGAGTGATTAAAGAAGTTGCTAAAAGGATTAAAGATAATACAAGACAGATAGATTTAATTGCCAGGTATGGAGGGGAAGAATTCGCGGTTATTTTGATTGAGACAGATAAAATTAAGGCTCAGGCCGCGGCAGAGCGTATCCGCCAGTCAGTTGAAGAAAAAGAGATAAAGGTTTATGATGAAGTCTTAAAGATCAGCATAAGTATCGGTATATCGCTTTTTCCCGCGGATGGGGATAAAAAAGATGTTCTTGTTGAAAAAGCGGATTCAGCTTTATACAGGGTAAAGCAGTCAGGGCGTAACAGGGTTTGTGTGTTTGGCGAATAAATGAATTGCTTGCAAATAAAATCAGTTTAGTATAAAATAGGCGTCATGTATATATAATTACTTAGGTTAGGTAAGGAGATGATAGATGAAAATTTTTATTGATACTGCTAATATAAAAGAAATAAAAGAATCCGCGGAATTAGGTTTGATAGATGGAGTTACTACTAATCCAACATTAGTTTCTAAAGAAAACCGCGCGTATGAAGATTTACTTGAAGAGATTTGTGCTTTGGTATCTGGCCCGGTAAGCGCGGAAGTTATTAGTCTGGATTCTTCGGGTATGCTTAGAGAAGCAAGGCAGCTTACTAAGATAGCAAAAAATATTGTTATAAAAATACCATTGATAAAAGAGGGCCTTAAAACGGTAAGGATTTTAGATCAGGAAGGCATAAAAACAAATGTTACTTTATGTTTTAGCGCCAGTCAGGCTTTATTAGCGGCTAAAGCAGGCGCCAGTTATATCTCTCCCTTTATTGGGCGTTTGGATGATATTTCTTTGGAAGGGATGGGATTAATCAGTAGTATAAAACAGATTTATTCAAATTATAATTTTAGAACAGAGATAATCGTTGCTTCCGTGCGTAACCCATTACATGTCCTGGAAGCGGCAAAATTAGCAGCGGATATCGCGACTGTGCCATTCGCGGTTATTGAGCAATTGATAAAGCATCCATTAACTGATATAGGTATACAAAGATTTTTGGAAGACCACAAAAGAATCCCGGGAAAATAATGCGTTTATTAAAATTATTAGTTTTACTGTCTACTGTTTACTGTCTGCTGTCTACTGTAGTTTATGCTCAGCAGCCTGTAAAGGAGCCTATAACAGTTAATGGTGATAATGTTGAATATTCAGCTGATAACCGTGAAGTAACTGCTTCAGGTAATGTGTCGATTCTTTATAAAGGCACAAAATTAACCTGTAAAAAAATAACTATCAACACAGAAACAAAAGACGCCGAAGCTGAGGGCGATGTCCGTCTGGAAGATGGCGAGGGAATTATTGAAGGCGAAAGAATAAAATATAATTTTCAAAATAAAACAGGCACTATTATTGACGCGCAATTCCGCTCTAATCCTTATTTTGGAAAGGCAAAGAGTTTAGATAAGGTTAGCGAAAATGAATTTATTGCCAGTGAAGGCTATATTAGTACTTGTAGTTATGATCATCCGCATTACCGGATTAAGGCTAAGAAAATCGATTATTTCCCCGGAGATAAAGTTCATATAGATAACATTAAAGCTGAAGTCGGGCAATATAAGCAAATCCCGATAATGTATCTTCCTTTGTTTAATCAAAGCCTCAAAGATAAAATTTGGAAAATTCAGGCAATGCCGGGTAAGAAAAAAGATTGGGGATATTATTTGCTTACCGCGTGGAGATATGATCTTACTGAAAGTGTAAAAGGCCGGATCTATCTTGACTATCGTGAGAAGCTGGGAGTCGGTGAAGGTTTTGACACTAATTATGTAAGCAGGCTTTTTGGCGATGGCGATTTTAAATATTACTACACGCAGGAAAGGGTGCGCGGCTTGCCGGAAGGCTCTCCTGCTGAATTCCAGAGGTATCTTGTGCGCTGGCGCCATAGATGGGATATTGATGAAAGCACAAACCTTGTTACTCAGTTTTTCAAAATGGTCGATTCAAAAAGAGCGGTTTTGGGAGATACGTATAATTTTTTGAAGGATTATTACCCGCGTGAATATGATTTAGATTCGTATCCTTTGACTTTTGCCCAGTTTCATAAATCTTTTGTTTATTCCAGCTTGGATATTATTTCTCAGAAGCGTATTAACCGCTGGTATACTCAATTAGAAAAATTGCCTGAAGCACAATACAGTATGCCGAGTTTACAAATAGGCTCTACTCCATTGTATTTTGAAAATTCAAGCTCGGTAGCAAATTTTAGCTATAAACACGCAGTGCCTTCACCTTCGTCCGATGACATTAAGGATACAAGGGTAGATACTAGAAATAAGATCTCAATGCCCATGAAAGTGGCATTTATTAATTTTACTCCTTATGTCGCTAATGAAGAAACTTTTTATAATCAGGATATATACGGTTCCAGCGTACATCCTCGGACTATTTTTTATACAGGCGCTGAATTAAGCACTAAATTTTATAAAATACTTGAATTTAAAACTAATTTTTTAGGTTTAGACATAAAACGCCTCAGGCATATTATTACACCTACAGTAGGTTATTCTTATAATCATAAGCCTACGGTTTCGAGCGCGAGGTTAAAACAAATAGACGCAATTGATTCTATTGATACTAGTAATAGAATTTCTTTTGGACTCTCTAATAAACTACAGACTAAACGTGTTGGCGGTTCTGTGGATTTAGTGGATTTTAGAATAGATACTAGTTATAGAGTATATTCAACTACACCTGTCACAGGGGTAAAAAATCATAGCCTATTTGAGGACATAAATTTAAATTTAGACATTAAGCCGTATTCTTGGATGACAATACACAGCGATGCAAGTTTTGATAAAAAACAGTATTATTTTACAGATGTAAACGCGGATTTGAACTTTAGTGTAGGTAAGGAGCGTAATTTTAGTTTAGGGCAGCGTTATGAAAGAAAGGGCAGTAAGGAAATGACTTTCTCTTCTGAGTGGCGTTTGAGTCCTAAATGGAAATTCCAGATTTATGAAAGGTACCAATTTGCCAATCTATCGTCAGCTATACCTAAAGGGTTAAGAGAACAGCAGTATATTCTGTCCAGAGATTTGCATTGCTGGACTATGGAATTTTCTTATAATGTAGAAAGAGGCAGAGGCGAAAATATTTGGCTTGTTTTTAGGTTAAAGGCTTTCCCAGAGTTAGAATTTAATTTTAATAAGAGTTATCATGCTCCCAAATCCGGATCTCAAGGTTATCTTAATTAATATTATCTGCAATATGTAGGGACAGTCCAGTGATTTGTCTGGTATAAATATATAAAAAAGATTGAAAGGTAAAAATAAATGAATATTTCAATTATTGGTTCTGGTTATGTTGGTTTAGTAAGCGGCGCTTGTTTTTCTGAACTTGGCAATAAGGTTATTTGTGCAGATAATGATGCTAAAAAAATAGCCAGTCTTAAGAAAGGGCTGCTTCCTATATATGAGCCGGGATTAGAAGAATTAATAGATATAAATATGAAACATAAAAGATTAAAGTTTACTTCTAATATAAAAGAAGCTGTAAGTGCTTCTGATATTATTTTTATTGCTGTTGGGACTCCTCCGCTGGATAATGGAGAGGCAGATCTTACTGGTATAGAGAATGTAGCGCGCAATATCGCTGAAAACATGCGTAGTTACCGTTTAATCGTGGAAAAGTCAACGGTTCCGGTTGAAACAGGGAATTGGGTAAAACATACTGTCGAGACATACATAAAGTCAAAAGTGCAATTTGATGTGGCTTCTAATCCTGAATTTCTAAGGGAAGGGCAGGCAATAAGGGATTTTATGCATCCTGATAGGATTGTTTTAGGCGTAGAATCAAAGAAAGCAAAGGATATATTAGTTAATTTATATAAGCCATTGAATGCCCCCATTGTAGTTACTGATATTAAATCCGCGGAGCTGATTAAACACGCGTCTAATTCATTTTTGGCAGCTAAAATTTCTTTTATTAACGCGGTGTCTCAAATTTGTGAAAAAGTCGGAGCTGATGTTGTCGAAGTTGCCAGAGGTATGGGGCTGGATAAAAGAATAGGCGCGGCTTTTTTAAATGCCGGAGCAGGTTATGGCGGTTCGTGTTTTCCTAAAGATTTAGATGCCTTTATTAATATTTCCGAAAAAATAGGTTATGATTTTGAACTGCTAAAAGCCGTTAAACAGATTAATCAACGGCAAAAAGCTTTAATTCTGAAAAAACTCAAAGATATACTTTGGATTATTAAAGATAAAACAATAGGAGTATTGGGTCTTTCATTTAAACCTGATACAGATGATATCCGCAGCGCCCCGGCAATAGATATAATAAAAGATTTAGAAGCAGAAGGTGCTAAAATAAAGGTATATGACCCCCAGGCCATGCAGAAAGCGAAACAAGTTTTAAAAAAAGTTAAGTTTTGTGATGATTCATATAGTGCCTGCGCAGGCAGTGATTGTTTGTTAATTTTGACTGAATGGGATGAGTTTAAAGGGCTGGATTTTACACGGATTAAAAAACTGCTAAAAAGGCCGCTTATAGTTGATGGGCGTAATATTTATGACCTTGAAACAATGAGAAAATCAGGTTTCAATTATATAAGCGTAGGCCGAAAGAGCATCAGCCGTAAATAATACAGGTATGGAAAATTACTTTAAAGAATTTAAGAAGAAAATAAAAGGCCGTAAAGTTAATATAGCTGTTATTGGTTTGGGATATGTTGGATTGCCTTTGGCAGTAGAGTTCGCGAAAAAAAGATTTAGTGTAACCGGCATTGACCTGGATAAAGACAGGGTTAAAAAAATAAAGGCCAAGACTTCTTACATAACTGATGTGCCAAGCAGTGGTATAAAAAAAATTATAGATAGCGGTTATTTTAAGGCATCGGCTGATTTCTCTTTATTAAAACACAGCGATGTAATCATTATATGTGTCCCAACGCCTTTAAAAAGTAAATATTATCCGGATATTTCTTTTATTTTAAGCGCAGTGAAGGGTGTTAAAAAGTTCCTGCAGCCAAATCAGCTGATAATATTGGAAAGTACAACTTATCCCGGTACAACTGAAGAGATTCTTAAGCCTATATTAGAATCAGGAGGGTTGAAATGCGGGAAAGATTTTTATCTGGCGTTTTCTCCTGAACGCATCGACCCGGGAAACAAAAAATATCCTGTTTATAAGATTCCAAAAGTAATGGGAGGCATAACGCCGCAGTCAACAGAATTAACAGCCGCGTTATATAGAAATATTGTCTCTAAAGTTGTCCCTGTGTCTTCGGCAAGAGTTGCTGAAACTGTTAAACTATTGGAGAATACATTTAGAATTGTTAATATCGCCCTTATAGATGAAATGGCTATGATGGCGCATAAAATGAACATAGATATCTGGGAAATCATAGAGGCGGCAAAAACAAAGCCTTTTGGTTTTATGCCTTTTTATCCCGGTCCCGGAGTGGGGGGGCATTGTATCCCTAAGGATCCATTATATTTATACTGGAAGGCAAAACATCATGGTTTTGAATCGAGGTTTATAAAATTGTCTTCAGGTATAATTAATTATATGCCGTTATATGTGACAGAAAGATTACGCGATATTTTATCGGATAATAAAATAAATTTAGCTGATGCCCGTATTCTTATAGTGGGAGTTTCATATAAAAAAGATGTTTTGGATTTACGTAAATCTCCCGCTTTGGATATTATTGGTTTATTATCCAAAAAAAATATAAAGGTTTCTTATTACGATCCTTTAGTTCCATATTTAAAGTTTGGGCGGATTAATTTGAAATCCATAAAATTAAACAGTAAGGAATTAAAAAAATATGATTGTGTAATAATAACTGCTGACCACTCGCGGGTAGATTATAATTTTATATTAAAGAATTCTCCGCGGATTTTTGATACTCGTAATATATACAAAGGGGTTGAAGACAGGAAAATTATTAGGTTGTAATTTTCTTGAAGGAGTGTAATATTGAAAAGATTTTTGGTTACAGGCGGAGCAGGTTTTATTGGTTCGCATATAGTAGAAAGTTTAGTGCGAAAAAAACAGGCAGTCAGAGTCCTGGATGATTTTTCTTATGGCAGGAGGGAAAATCTTAAACAAGTAATTAACCAGATAGAGTTAATAGCAGGTGATATATGTTCTGAAGATATTTGTTTGCAGGCAACAAAAGGGATAGATTTTGTTTTACACCAGGCGGCACTAAGGAATGTCCCAAAATCATTATTGAATTCCAGGCGGTATAATGAAGTTAATATTCAGGGAACACTTAATTTATTGCAAGCTTCTTTGGTAAATAAGATTAAGCTTTTTATATTTGCTTCTTCCAGTTCTATTTATGGGGATTGTACGGATATGCCGAAAAAAGAGGATTCTTTGCCTAGTCCGTTATCCCCTTATGCTTTGACAAAATTAGCAGGGGAATCTTATTGTAAAATCTTTAGCGCGAATTATAATCTTCCTACAGTATGTTTGCGTTATTTTAATGTTTACGGCCCCCGCCAGGCATTAGACAACCAATATCCCGCGGTTATCCCTAAATTTATTGATTGTATATCGCGAAATAAACCTTTGCCAATTAATGGGACTGGCCAACAGAGGCGTGATTTTGTATTTATTAAAGATGTTGTTGATCTCAATATCCTTGTTACAAAAAAAACAGCTTTCAGAGGGGATATTTTTAATGTTTCAGGAGGCAGGGATTATAGTATACTTGAGATAGCGGATATTTTAAAAAAAATCAGCAATAAAGAACTGCCGCTTGTTTTTAAGAAATCCCGGCCGGCAGATGTTTTTAAGACCTTTGCTGATTTAAGTAAGGCCAGGAAGATTTTGGGGTATAAACCGCAAGTAAATTTTGTTAATGGATTAAAATTAACTTCGGATTATTTTATGAATTGATGGTGAAAAATGGCAAAAAAAAATATAGTTATTACAGGCGGAGCGGGTTTTATTGGCTCACATCTTTGCGAGAAACTTTTAAATGAAGGTTTTAAGGTTATCTGTCTGGATAATCTAATTACAGGGTCAAAAGCAAACATACAACATTTATTAAAAGACCGTAATTTCGATTTTATGGAATATAATGTTACGAAATTTATAAAGATAAATATAAATATTTCTTATGTTTTACATCTTGCTTCTTTCGCTTCTCCGGCGGCGTATTTAAAATTTCCCATACAGACTCTAAAAGTTGGTTCCTTAGGGACACATAATGCTTTAGGATTAGCCAGAGTAAAAAAAGCAAAATTTTTATTGGCTTCTACTTCTGAGGTTTATGGCGACCCGTTAGTTCATCCTCAGCCGGAGGAATATTGGGGTAATGTTAATCCTATTGGAATCAGAGGATGCTATGATGAATCCAAACGTTTCTCAGAAGCTTTGACTATGGCTTATCAGAGAGTACATAAAATTGATACAAAAATTGTAAGGATTTTTAATACTTATGGCGAGAGGATGAGTTTAGATGATGGCAGAGTCATCCCTAATTTTATAGGCCAAGTTTTGAAAGGAAAGCCGTTTACAGTTTATGGCAAAGGCACTCAGACGAGGTCTTTTTGTTATATTTCTGATTTAATTGAAGGGATATTTAGATTGATGAAATCAGATATGAATCAGCCTGTTAATTTAGGGAATCCTGAGGAATTTACTATATTAGAATTAGCTGAGATGATACTTAAGATAACGGAGGCTAAAAGTAAGATTGTTTTTAAACCTTTGCCGCAGGATGACCCAAAACAAAGAAAACCGGATATTTCCAAAGCTAAAAAGTATCTTAAATGGCAGCCTAAGGTGAAGCTTAAAGATGGTTTAATGCGGACTATTTGTTGGTTTAAATCAATTCAGACACTGTATAAAAGTATGCTGACTTTTAATAAGGATTTATAAGGTTCATGGGATACCTATCCGTGCTCAAACATCCTCGCCCTTCGGGCTGCGGAACTGCGCGCGGACAGGTATCCCACAAACCTTATCTTAATTTGATA
>JBDRLG010000087.1:0-13859 GCA_043813255.1 Candidatus Omnitrophota bacterium | reverse complement strand
CAAACCCTTCGACTCTGCTCAGGGTAAGCAAGTTCAAGACGGCGCGTTAAAAGGCCAGATAGAAAAAGTAATAGCCTATGACGGTAATAACCGAAAAATCAGTGAAACCATAAACACCTATGAAGTTAAAAAAGCCGGGCCAGAAGATAAGAGCCTTGGATTCCCGGCATTAATTGAAACAGAGAGTACCATCTGGGAAGAAAACAACACATCTCTAAGCACAAAAGATAAATTAATCTATGATAACATCGGGAATGTCATAGCGCAGGAGAATCAAGGCGACGTTTTAAAAACAGGCGATGAAAAAACAGCCGTAACTACCTACGCGCAAGCCTATGAATCCGGCTTTAACCGCTCGCTTGAAACAACATTAAAAGATAAAGATGGAAATATTATTACTAAAAAGAATTTTGAATATGACAACAAAGGAAATCTTTCTAAAGAAATAGTCTGGCTTAATACTCAGGAGACTCAGCCTTATATTCAATACTCCTATGATTCATTCGGCAACTTAACCACAACTACTAATGCGTTAGGCAGTGTAGTAACCACAGATTATGAAACAGACTTTTATATTTACCCTGAAAAAGTAACCAATTCCTTAGGCCAGAGTATTAGCTATGAATACGACCCGAGATTTGGAGTAGTTACTAAGACCACAGATACTAATAGTAATACTTCAAGCACAACCTATGATTCGTTAGCAAGAGTGTTAGAAGTAATGAATGCCTATGATCAGATAGTCACCACATACAATTATCCCGATCTTAATACAAAAATAACTACTAATGCCATAGGTTTATTTTCAGCAGAATACATAGACGGTATAGGCAGGAAATATAAGACAGTATCACCGGGAGAAGACGGAGATTCGCCTCGTCAGGTAGCAAGCGAAGTATTTTATAATAACCGCGGCTTGACTGAAAAAGAAAGCTTACCGCATTATATTAATGAAGACGAAAATCAGATTGCATATATTAAGTATGAATATGATATCAGAGGAAGAGTCAAGAAAACCATATCAGATTTCCCTGGAATAAGCGCGGATGCCCAAAGTTCAATAGAATACATCAATCCCCTGTATACTAAAACTACAGACCCGTTAGGCCACAAAAAATGTACACTCAAAGATATTTATGGCAATGTTATTCAAATAGAAGAATACATGGAGAGAGGCGATGAATATACAAAGTCCGATGGCGCCTACCATACTGATTATGAATACGACAGCCAAAACAATTTAATTAAAACAGTTGATAATCAGGGAAACATTACACAAATAGTTTATGATTCTTTAGGCAGAAAAATAAAAATGATTGATCCTGATATGGGGGCATGGAGTTATGAATATGACTTGTTGGGTAATTTAATCAAACAAATCGACGCCAAGGGACAGGAATTAACATTTGAATATGACCAATTGAATAGATTAACGAAAAAGACGAGGGATGACGGACGAGGGACGAGAGACGAAGTGAAGTATATTTATGATGACAGTTCAAAAGATAATTGTATTGGCCGTCTTTCAAAAGTGGAAGACCAATCCAGCTCAAATGAATCTTTCTATGATAAATTAGGAAGAGCAATAAAGTCAGTAAAGACAATTGACAACGAACAATTTACAATTAGCAGAGAATACGATATATTGAACCGGCTTACCAAGCTTATATATCCTGATGGATCCTTAGTTAATTACAGTTATGATACTAATTCAGGTTTATTAGAAAGAGTTTTTGCTATGGAACATGGGCTATCGACTATGGACTATATTAAAAACACAACGTATAATGCAAAAGGCCAAATAAAGAATATTACTTATGGCAATGGAGTAACCACGAATTACACCTATGGCCAAGATTTAAGATTAAGCCGAATCTTAACTCAAGGAACAAGCAATCTTCAAGACTTGAACTATATTTTTGATAAAAACGGAAATCTATCTACACTTACCGATAACCTAAGAAATAACATTCGAACTTATAATTATGATGGTTTAGACCGCTTAAAAGAAGCAAATAATCTTCCAGCCCCCGGAGGCGGATATACAAATTATTCTTACAATTATGACTCTATAGGCAATATGACCTACAAAACAGGTGTAGGAGCAATGAGCTATGGTTTAAGCGCCGGCCCGCACGCAGTAACCTCAGCCGGAGGATATACCTATCAGTATGATGCCAATGGCAATATGGTTATTGGAAAGAATAAAACACTCGCTTATGATGCTGAAAACCGCTTGATACAGGTAAACGAGTCAGGTATAATAACCTCATTCATATACGATGGAGATGGTGGAAGAGTTAAGAAGACCGTAGATCAAGATTCGACTATCTACATCGGTTCGCTTTTTGAAAAAGACTTTATCGGTAAAATTACCAACTATATCTTTGCCGGAGCAAACCGTGTTGCTTCAGTAGAATCCACAGGGAATACATATTACTACCATAGTGATCATCTTGGATCAAGCAATATAATCACCGACGCAAATGGAAATCTCGTTCAACACTGTGAATATACCCCTTATGGAAGTATTGCGGTAAACGAAGGTATCGATATTGCAAAACATAAATTTACGGGTAAAGAATTGGATAATACGGGGCTGTATTATTACTCTGCTCGTTATTATGATCCGGAAATAGGCAGGTTTATAACACCGGATACAATAGTTCAAGCACTTTATGATTCACAAAGCCTTAACCGTTACGCTTATTGTAGGAATAACCCGATAAATTACATTGATCCGACCGGCCATAAGTGGAGTTGGGGGAACTTCTTTAAGGCTGTTGGTATTGCTATAGTGGGTATTGCTTTAACAATGGTGAGTGGAGGTGCGTTAACGCCATTTATTGGCTCATATTGGGCTGGTGTTACTACTGGAGCTTTTGCTGGAGCTACCATGGGAGGTGGTTTTGCTGCGGCGACAGGAGGTAATATAGGCATGGGGCTATTGACAGGGGCAGTAGGCGGAGCTGTGTTTGCAGGATTGGCACCTGGGTTGGGTACTTTTTCCAATGGAATCTTTAGAGGTGTAACACTTGGAGGCGCTGCAGGGCCTTTGACCCCTGGAGTTTCTATTACAAGTAATTTTACTGCTAGTTTTCTATGTGGAGCTGCTTCTGGAGCAGCTGTCGCGGGTATAAGCGGTGCAGATGTTGGTAAGACGGCTTTGATGGGTGGTGTTATAGCAGGAGGTTTTTCATTAGGTAGAGATGTTTCTCTTTTAATGCGCGCAAAAATGGTCGATCAGTCACGTTTAGATCCAAGGAATTCAAGTGGCAAAAGTGTTGGTTTTGATGGAGATAATTTTAAGCTGGGGGGTGGACGATATGACCCAGTTCATCCGAACGGCAACCCAAGTCCTTTAGGTGGTGCTCAAGGCGGTGTGGGGCAAATATTCGGGTTGAGTTATAAGCCTAGTAGTATTTGGGATCGAATTATTGAAACATACGCAGGCCCGCATGACTATTTAAATAGCTGGGGTTATGATTTATTTGGAAATCTTAAAAATCAAAGTGGTTTTGAAGGCTTTTTAGGCGCGACCTTAAATCCTTTAAATGTGGTAATTGCAACTCCAATAGCTGTATCATCAACTATTCCACGGGTAGCATATTCAGCACCGTCTGTAATTTATGGGCAATCTACCGATAATGATAAATATTAATTTGTAAGAGGAGTTATCGATGAGAATATTGAAAAGTCTTCTAGTCATTATTTTTATTCTTTTTGTAAATAAAGCCTTTGCAGGTTATGATGAATTAACCAAGAAGAACTACGAAGAATCTAAGAATGAAAAAGCGGTGATCATTTACGGCGTGAATTGGGGGAGGAAATGGGGATGTGCTGGATTTGATAACGCCCAATTGCAAAATTTAACATTTTCACGTATTGATTCTAAGTCTAACAACCTCGAAGGTGAAGATATAGTGTTAAATATTCCAGCAAAATTATTTTCAGAAAACGCTTCTGAATCTTATGCCATTATTGTAGAGCCAGGTGAATATGCACTAACCGGATTTGATATAAAAATTGCCAAATCTTCGATGGAAGTTGGTCACATAAAAGGGGAAAATAAGGACTTATTTGAAAATGGGGAACCTGTTGGTGGCACATTTAAGGTGAATGCGAGAGAAATAGTTTACATAGGTGATTTTGGTTTAGATTGTGTAGGTAATAGACCTATTCCTTGGCGTTATTACATTCAAAAAGAAAATTTTGAGCGTTATGTAACTCAATTTAAGCAAGAATATAAATTTATTGTGGATAAACAAGTTATCTATCGGATTTTTCAAACAAATAAGTTTGGTCAGTAAAGTTGTCTTTAATCAAATTCATATCGTATTTTTTTCAAAATTAAGACGGTATAGATTTTGACGCAAAGAGCATAGTTAAATTATGAGGAAGTTATTTAGAAAAACTATAGATATTTTTTTTAGTTTACTTTGTTTATGGTTTATTATATTTACTTTTAAAAAGTATTTCATTTTGCATGGAATTTCATTGAAATATTTAATTCTTATTGAGTTATTCCTTTGTATGTCTTTAATAGTTTCCATTTTTATAGTTTTTGATAAAATGAGTTCGTTGAATGATATATTGAATCAAAAAAAAATAAAATTAGGAGATTTCGTTCTTTCTGTATGGGGGTTAATTTTTGGTTTTATAATATTATATATGACATTATTTACTAACTTAGATAAAATAATGAGAAATGTTCTTATATTCGCAAGCATGTTTTTTATATTAGGTGGTGTTTTTTTATTTATTACAGTAATAATGGAACGAAAGAAATAGAGATTAAAAAATAATAACAATTTCGATAGGTATAGAAAATTAAGGGACACTTCAAGATTTTAAAATTTTTTAAATAGATTTTTTCATGTACCAAGACGCTATTGATAACTAGCTATAATTATTTAGGTTAAGGGGTAATTATTTTTACAGTTGGTAATGTTAGAAGTTTTCGTTCCCCTCACCTAACCTCTCCCTCAAGGGGAGAGGAAATAAGCAAAAATAGGGGATGTTTCGGATTTTTAAGCGGAAATAGAGCTTGTTGCAAAACTCCATTTTGTCATCCTGCGATTTAATCGCAGGATCTATTATCGACGATAAATTTTTTATAGATTCTGCGGTCAAGCCCTCGGCTTCGCCGCGAGGCGAGCCGCAGAATGACAATTTTGAGGTATTTCGCAACAGTCTCTTATTGTAAACCCGTGTATCAATATAATACAAACACCATTATTACCCTTAAAACTCAGGCTTTTCCAACTCAGATTTTAAGTTTGTTAAGTTTTTATTCGGGAATTTGGTTTTAAAAACGGTAGGTTAGTCCTAAAAGATAAAATCGGCCATTTATGCCCTTATTGGGCTGTTTTATTGCCGCGTTAGAAACATGGCGTAAACGCCAATCAGCGGTAACCGCCAGGTTTTTATTGAAAAAATAATGGACCCCTACTCCTCCCTGCTCTAAAAAATTAAACTGAGTAGCCTGTTCCCGCGTATGCTGTGACATATAAAGAAATCCCACCCCTGCTTTAATGTAAGGCTGGAATTTAAAAGTCTCGGGCAATATCCCCAGCTTCAAAATAAAAGTATTGCCCACTTCTATATTAGAATTCGGCTTATTTACTATAGAAATAAATGGCTCGAGCTGAAACTCAAATAATCCGGGAAGGTTAATACCCTTATTTTTTAATATCGGATTAAGGTCAAAATCCAGGTCAAAAATAATCGGGGTTAAATAATAATTGCCCTGCTCACGCAGTTTTGATTTTCCAAAACCGGAAAGAAGTTCTATCCCCTTTAAACTTCTAGGAGATGGCTCCTCCTGTGCGAATAAACTTACGCAGGATAAAAAAAGAAAGGTAAAAACAAAAAAACTCTTTTTGATATTATTCATTCCCATTATATTTCTTAAAAAGCAAACAGACATTATTAGAACCAAAACCAAAAGAATTAGAAAGGACAAAATTTAATTTTGCCTGCCGGGCTTCTCCGGGCACATAATCCAAATCACATTCAGGGTCAGGATTCTTATAATTTAAAGTCTGAGGGACAATCTGATTTTCTATGGCTAAACTGCATACCGCGGCTTCAATTGCTCCGGTAGCCCCGATAGAATGGCCTAACATTGATTTAGTGGAAGAAACAGGGATTTTATAAGCATATTCGCCAAATACGTCTTTTATTGCTTTTGTTTCAACTTTATCATTAAGCACGGTGGAAGTGCCGTGGGCATTTATATAATTTATTTCTTTTGCTTCAAGATCAGCTTCTTTTAAAACATCAGCCATTACCTTGCCAATATCTTTCCCTTCAGGCTGAGGTATTACCATATGATAAGCGCCTGAATTAGAATTATAACCTATTATTTCCGCGTAAATATGCGCGCCTCTGTTAAGGGCATGTTCTAAATCTTCTACTATAAGTGTTGCCGCGCCTTCAGCTAATACAAAACCATCTCTTGTTTTATCAAACGGACAGCTTGCCTGATAAGGCTCTACATTCCTTCTGGAAAGCACCTTTAAAGCGTCATACGCTCCGAAAGTAAATTCTGTAAGCGGAGCTTCAGCGCCTCCGGTAAATATCAAATCCGCTTCCTGATTTTGGATTTTCCTGAAAGACTCTCCAATCGCGTTAGAGCTGGAAGCACAGGCATTTGATATAACCATATTAGGACCTGAAAGATTAAAATAAATGGCTATTTGCGAAGATACCGCGTTAGGGGTTATACGAGGGACACATAAAGGGTTAAGCCTGTGAGCGCCTTTTTCATACCCTCTTAAAATCTGCTCTTCATGAAAAAGAATACCGCCCAGCCCTGAGCCGAAAACAACGCCAATCCTGTGTTTATCTTCTTTTTCCAGATCAATGCCGCTGTCATCTACTGCCAGTTTAGCGGATGCCAGCCCTAAATGCACAAACCTGTCGGCTCTTCTGGAAACATCACGCACCATATAATCTTCAGGATTAAAATCCTTTATCTGACTGGCTATTTTTGAACTAAATTTGGTTGTATCGAAATCTTTGATTAAATCAATACCGGATTTGCCTTCAAGTGTAGCCTGCCAAAACTTTTCTTTGCCTATGCCGACAGAAGAAACAATCCCTAATGCTGTAATCACAACCCTTCGTTTTTTATTCATGGAAAGAATTATACCAGAAATTTTTTTAAAATAAACAATTATTATTAGTGGAGTTTTCCCAAAATTCTCTATGTGTCATTACGAGGAGGGCGCAGCCCGACGAAGTAATCTTGTTTTTAGATTGCTTCGGCCGCTTCGCTTCCTCGCAATCAGACTGTGTTGTAATTGCATTTCCGGTAGCCGCTCCGTAAGCGGAGCGTTTTATCAACGTCGGAAACGCAACCTAAAGGTTGCGGCTACCGCGTTAAAATATAGATTGTGACACAGTCTGAATAACACTATTACTTTTAAGTACTTATGAAATTCTCGGTTACAAATATTTAAACCTAGATTTTAGGGAATGTCCAATTATTATTATCGGCGGGTTAACAAACTAAAAATAAATTTGCTGCCTTTGCCATATTCCGACTCTAACCAAATCCTGCCTTTATGCTCTTGAACAATTTTCCTGGAAATAAGCAGGCCTAATCCCACTCCATTATCCTTAGAGCCTGCTGATTTACTGATTTGGCTAAAGCTGGTAAAAAGTTTAGGGATATCGTCTTTTTTTATACCTATGCCTGTATCTTCAACACTAACGCATAACTCATCCTCTTGCATAAAAGTTTGGATTGTAATCCTGCCTTTTTGAGTATATTTTATGGCATTATTAATCAGATTTACCAAAACCTCCGCTATCCTATCCGGATCCAGCTTTATTTTTGGCAAAGATTCCTTCAATATAAATCTTAATTCAAGGCCTTTTACTTGGACTAAAACCATCAATTCTTTACTTACCTCTTTTACCAAGTCATTAATATTAACCTCTATCATACTAAACCTGACTTTCCCCGCGCTTAATTTCTGATAATTCAAAATATCATTCACAAGATGAGTCAGCCTGTTTATATTTTTTTCTGCTGTTTGCAAGAAATCTTTCTGTTTAGGATTAAGCTTGCCTGCCATCTCCTCTAAAACAATAGCCACGCCTTCTTTTATGGCTGATAAAGGGGTCCGTAATTCATGCGACACAGTATTAACAAACTCATCTTTTAATTCTTCTATGTGTTTAAACTTAGTTATATCAGTAATGACTGCTATGATGCCTTTAATATTCTCATTATCGTCTTTCAATACTCTTAAATTAAGCAAAACAGGGATTAATTTTTTATCTCTAGTATAAATCCCTATTTCAAAGTTATTCAGCCAGCCTCTACGAAAACATTCTACGATCCCCTCCATAAATAGCGGCTTATCTTCTTGGCGGAATAATTGTGAAAAACTCCCGCTGATAACATCTTTATCATAGCCAAAATTAACAACAAAAGATTTATTAAACTGAGTAATCTTCCCATCCGCATCAATAACGACTATGGCATCTGCCATGCCGTCAATAATGGTTTTCACCGCTTCCAGTTCTGCTTTATGCTGTTCGGCGATTTTACGATCAGTTATATCCTGTACCACGCCATCATAAGAAACCAATTCTTTATTGCTGCTATAATGAAATACTGGCGTATTCCTTATCCATTTCATTTTTTTATTCTTGCATATTATTCTATGTTCTATCGCTTCAACCTGTTCGCCTTTTGAAATACGCCTGCCCCACTGCAAGACTTTCTTGCGGTCATCCTTATGCACCATATCAATCCAAAGGAAAGGGTTTAATTTAAATTCTTGCGCGGCATAGCCGGTAACAGCCAAACAGGCCAAACTGTGTTTAACATCCACAATACGGCCCTTCTCAATATATACCGTATAAATATAATCTATCAGCGAAGAGACAATTTTTTTATAACGCTGCTGGCTTTCTTGCAAAGATTGTTCTATCTTTTTCCTTTCACGGATATCGACATTAACCTCCGCGACAAACCATTTTTTGTTTTCATCCTGAAAAGGAATAGTTATAACCTGTATTGGCCTATTTTCCTCTTTCGGCAGAGAGTCTTCTGTAATAACAGCTTTTTTTGTTTCTAAGGCTTTTGTTACTCCACAATCAGGGCACTTTTCTTTTAAACCCATAAAATATTCATAGCATTTCCTGCCAGTATAATCCCCGTATTTTTTTGCCCATTCAGGGTCAACATAGCAGACATTATAATCGCAATCAATAATATCAAGCCCTGTGTTTGTCGCGCCAAGGATAAATTCCAGCCTATTTTCCAATGCGAGGATTTCAGCCTCTTTTTTCTCGCGGGCGGCAATCTCCTCTTTTAACTCCACGTTCATCGCTGCCAGCTCTAAAGTACGCTTCTGGACCCTTAGTTCTAAATCATCCTGATGGCGCAGGCACTTCTCTTCTACTTGTTTATGGCTGGTAATATTATGCATTACACAATGCGTATTTTTAAAATTCCCCTTAACATCATAAATAACCCTGCCATTAAATGATACATTAATAACTGACCCGTCTTTTTTTATCATCGCATATTCAGCATCATATATTTGCCCCTTTTCTTTCAAAATAGCGAATTTTTCAAGAAATTTTTCTCTATATTCTTGAAAAAGAAAGTCTCCAAACCATTTTCCTATAACTTTATCTTTTGAATACCCTAATAACTCAAGCCATTCATTATTGACTTTAATTATATGCCCGTTAATATCCAATGACTGGTAAGGCAGAGGTATATTCTCTTGAACGTATTTAGAATCGGTAATATCAAAAGCATGAATATATATTTTGCTGTTTTTCGCGGAAAAATGAACAAACTGTTCAAACCATTTTTCTCCGGATTCTATATTCCATGTAATAAAATAATCTTTATTGGCGATAATTTCCGGCATCGCTGATTTCACCTTATGAAGAAAAGGATGTTCTAACTGCAATAATTCTAAATCTGAAAACATCTTTTTTGCCGCGGGGTTTATATATTGAATACTACCTGACAGGCCTAACACTAACATTGGATTAGAACAAAGTTCAGAAAAAAGAGCAAGATAAGAATGCTTAGATTCAATTTTCTTTCTCATTTTAACTGCTCCCCTATA
Organism: Candidatus Omnitrophota bacterium; assembly: GCA_043813255.1. Classification (GTDB taxonomy): domain Bacteria; phylum Omnitrophota; class Gorgyraeia; order Gygaellales; family Profunditerraquicolaceae; genus JBDRLG01. The sequence continues at coordinate 3,750 of JBDRLG010000087.1, read as the reverse complement.
AAGCCATTAGGCGTAGTTATACTTTTTTCCCAATAAACATACCTTATAACACTACTATGTTAAATTTTGCCTGTTTTTATAATCTCAAATCATACAACTTATTGTTAAACAATAAGATATAAATATTTTATCCTTTGACACTGATTACACTGATTTTTAAATCGATTACACATCTGTGTAATCTGCTTTTTAATCTGTGTAATCGCTATTTTAACAAAGTCGTGCTTATAATAAGTATACCCTAAACTTTTCCAGAGTAAATTGCGCTTTTCTCCTTTCTATTGACTTTTTTCCACCAAGAAATAAATCACCTTTGCTGCAAAAAAAAGGCACTGCTTTAAGCAGTGCCTTTTTTGTATTCTTAAACCCAAAATTTGATAGTTTATCCCAAATTTCGCGAATGCTATTGCATTTTTTGGGTTTATTAATCCGCCTCTAAATTTTTGATGTATTTATAATAATCACTATCCGTAGTCAATATTATGGTTGAGTTGCCGTCTATAGTCTTTTGATATGTTTCCAGTGTTTTAACAAATGAATAAAACTCCGGGTGCTGGCCGTATGCTTTTCCGTAAATAATTATGGTTTCCGCGTCAGCCTTACCCATGAGCACCTGGGCTTGACGGTAGGCCTCAGAAGTAATAAGCTTTAATTCTTTAGAAACCTGCCCTTCTATTTCAGCAGATTTACCCTGCCCTTCTGAGCGGTATTTCTCAGCCGCGCGGTTTCTCTCGGCAATCATCCTGTCATAAACTTTGTTGCGCACGTCTTCAACGTAATTGACACGTTTGATACGCACATCAATAATATCAATGCCATATTGAGGCGCGAGGATTTTCGTTTTTTTCAAAATATTGCCTTCAAGAAGACTTCTGCCTACTTCAATCTGTTCAAGCGCTTCATCAGTAACAATAATATCTTCTCCTACATCTTTATTTTCTAAAATACGGTTTGAATTCCTTACTGCTTCAACCAACAGATGCCCGGTAACAACATCTCTGGTAGCGGAATTGATAATATCGTCAATCCTGCCATAAGCGCCCAGTTCATTTCCGACTGACTGCAAAAAGACTAACGCGTCAACTATTTTCCATCTGGCGGTTGTATCCACCCAGATATATTTCTTATCTTTAGTAGGTATCTGGTTAGGATCACCATCCCAATCCAAAAGCCTCTTATCAAAATAATGAGCCTCTTGAATAATCGGCTTTTTAAAATGGAGGCCCGCGGTAGTAATTGGCTTTCCCACAGGCTTGCCAAATTGAGTAATAACCACCTGCTGGGTCTCATTAACAATAAATACCACCCCGCTGGCAAAGAAAATTACTACTATAACTACAAAACCAGTAAAAATTCCTAAGATTTTTAATAAAGTTTTTTTCATTATTGTCCGCCTCCTTTCTTATTTATATCCAACAGAGGCAATATAGATGTTTGTTTTGAATCAATTATATATTTAGCTTTTGCTCTGGGCAGGACTTCCTGCAAATTATCCAAATATAACCTTTTTTTAGTAATCTCCGGGGCGTTCCTGTATTCATACAAAGCGGCAAGGAACCTTTCTGACTCGCCCTTTGCCCTGTTTATTTTATCTAAGGCATACCCTTCAGCCTCACGAATAGTTTTTTCCGCTGTCCCCCTGGCTTTAGGGATGACTTTATTATATGCCTCCCATGCCTGATTTATCATTTTTTCCTTTTCCTGCTTAGCCTCATTGACTTCGTTAAACGCGGGTTTTACTCTCTCAGGAGGGTTTACATCCAGCAGTTTTACCGTTACAATCTGTATACCTGTCTGATAATTATCCAAAATTTTCTGGATTTCCTGCTGGGCCAAATCATCAATTTCTTCTCTTTTGGTAGTAAGCACTTCATCCACACTATAGTCTCCTACAAAACGCCGCATCACTACTTCCGAAATATCCCGTAGATTCTCAATAGGATCCCTTGTAAAAAAGAGCAGCTGCATTGGGTCTTTGATCTTAAACTGAACTATCCAACGGACATCAGAAATATTCAAATCCCCTGTAAGCATCAAAGATTCATCAGGGTATTTCCGGCTTGAATACTTTGTCACTACTCCCGACTGAGTTGTCCTAAAACCAAATTCCGCCTTAAAGATTTTCTTCACTTTCACAGGAATAACAGTATCAACACCAAATGGAATCTTTAGATGCAGCCCCGGAGAACTTAAAGCTATATATTTTCCAAACCTCTGGATTACCCCCACTTCATCCGGGCCTATTGAATAAATCAGGCCCTTTACGCCTGCCAGAATAATTATTACCCCGATCACCAACGGAGCTAATTTCCAGAAATCACCTATTTTTTTCCTGCCCGCGTTAATTATTTCATCAGGATTTGGTACGTCTTTCCAATCCATAATTATTTCCTCCTTTCAAACAATTAAAAATAAAAAAGCCATCCTGCTTTATCCGCAGAATGGCGGCCCGACCATTCTTACCTCCGGGATAAAATAACATTTTTCCCGGACCCGTTAACATAGATATTTTAATATTAAGACATATCCATTCATATTGCAAGACTTATTTTATTTTATAACCGTCTGGCTATAACTAATAAAAACATCTTCGCATTTCTTATGTTCAGGCAGGGCCTTATATTCATCAAACTTAATAGTATTCTTCCCGCTTTTTTTCGCGGAGTACATAAGTTCATCGGCTCTTTTAATTAATTCATCCACTGAACTGGGCGCTTCAAGGCAGCTGACAACACCAATACTAAAAGTTACAGGTAGTTTATTCTCGTGTATTGTATTAAAAATTAAACTCTTAAACCTGTCAATAATCATCTTGGAAGAAACAAGGTCAGTTTCAATAAGCAAAACTACAAATTCATCCCCTCCCAAACGCGCCACAACATCGGTTTTACGTATATTTTTATTCATACTGCTGGCTAACTTGCGTAAAAACACATCGCCTGCCTGATGCCCAAAATGGTCATTGATATATTTAAAATTATCGCAATCAAGGAATGCCAGAGTAAAAGGATGTTTATACCTGCGGCATCTCTCTATTTCCCTATTGGCCAACTCATAAAAATACTGCCTGTTGTTTATTCCAGTTAACTGGTCAATCCTTCTCTGCTGCCTTTCTTTTTCAAATAAATTTTTGAACTCCATCGCGAAAACAATAATCAAAAAAAATACCATCCTTACAGCGGCATTACAATAAGGAATAAATATATACCCCTTATAAGGCATGAAATTTAAATCCGCTAACATAGAAAAAATGATACTAACAACAGCTGCGGCAATGCCTGCAAACCTGCCAAAAGCCCAGCTCATCAAAACAACAGGGATTGAATAAAACAGCATAAAGCTTATCATAAAATTTATATAATATTTTTCGTTATAGCCTAAAGAAGAGGCAAACATTAGTATACTTATACTGGCAAAGAGGCATATTATTTTTAGTATTTTCATTGTTTTTTCACTCCTTGTTGTTTATTTTTTGGAGACTGTTACAAAATATCACTTTTTGTCATCCCCGCGAAAACCTTAGATTTTATTATTATAGATTCCTGCTTCCGCAGGAATGACATTTTAGGAGTCATTCGTGAATATTGTAGGGCAATTTTGGTAAATCTTTGATAAATAACGGAATATGTAAAAAGCTCACTTGCTCCCTTGTTTTGTATTCTTTAGCTGCATTAAGAGGCTGGTTTATGAGCGGAAAAGTTTTTCGGAATCTTTCGGCGAGGACTGTTTGAGCCCGTCCTGGCTCGTAAG
>JBDRLG010000086.1:0-26035 GCA_043813255.1 Candidatus Omnitrophota bacterium | reverse complement strand
CATTGCTGTCATCCTGCGCGAAAGCGCAGGATCTATTATCGTCGATAAACCATTTATAGATTCTGCGGTCAAGCCCTCGGCTTCGCCGCGAGGCGAGCCGCAGAATGACAAATTTAAGGCATTTCGCAACAGGCTCATTATTGGAATTGCTTAAGTTCCAATTAGTCGCCTTTATGGCGTACATTCCCGTTAAGGAATAGGGACTTAAGTTATTTTTCATAACCCCGTTTCGCAAGAAGACGGGGTTTTTATTTTGGCCAAATTTGCAAATACATTTCCTTATTATTCCCCATTTATTTTCTTTTCTAACATTTTTATCTTTTCATAAATCTGTTTTCTTATCCCGCGGCATTTGCCCGGCTCTAATAATTCTATCACTTTTTCATATGCGCTCAAAGAGCCTTTATAATCGTTGAGATTGTATAAAGCGTCAGCCAGATTATCATAAGTAACCGGCCGGTCAGAATCAAGCTCTAAAGCTTTCTTAAAACATTTAACCGCCTCAGTATGCCTGCCGATATTATTAAGCAGCCATCCTTTATTATGATAAACCGTGGCAAAATCCGGCTCAACGCGTATACCCATATCAAAATAATAAAACGCCTTATCTATAACCCCCAGTTCAACCATACATAACGCCCGGTCATTAAACGCCGCGCCGTCAACTGGGTTATATTTAACAGCCATATCAAAATGTTCAATAGCCGTAACGAAATTCCCTTTAAGCATTTCAACCTGCCCTGTAAAATACTCCACCTCGCCTAGAAGTTTCCGGCGTTTCGCACTGCGCAAAGCCTTCTGTGCGATACTCACAGCCTCTTTCTTAGAGCCATAAGTAATAGCATCATCCAACTCATACCTTAAATTTGTCAAATCGCTGTGTTTAGACATAGTCTTATAAATTCTTCCTAAATATTTATCATATTAAGTTTATTATTATTCCCCTTCCCTAACCCCTCCCACAAGGGGAGGGGAATTTAAATTGGATACTATAAATACTCACTAATCCTCTGCAACACCCCTTCCCTATTACCAAGCACATCATTATTCCAAAACCTCAAAACTTTAAATCCCTGCTTTTCTAACCACGCGTCGCGTTGTTTATCCTGCTCATCAGCCATATGCTGGCCGCCATCAACTTCAATGATTAGTTTCTTTTCATAACATACAAAATCTGCTATGTAATTACCTATAACTGCCTGCCTGCCTGCCTGCGGAATTTAATGCCTAAATTATTGCAGCGGAGTTTATACCAAAGATACTTCTCTGCTTCTGTAAGGTTGTTTCTTAGTGTTCGCGCGGTTGTAGTTAAGGGTTTGTTCAATATGCCCCCTCCCTAACCCTCCCCACAAGTGGGAGGGAAATAAAAGGTAATTATTTCCTTACTTCGTAGTCTGTATTTTCTGAATCTTTATCCCTTTGCCTTCCATGTAATCTATGACTTTTTCAATATCTTCTTTTTTGCCTTCCACTTCCAAAAACGCCCAGCCTGACGCGGTAGAAAATGACGCCTCTATGATATTTACGTTAACATCAAAATTCTTACATACAAAACAAAGCACTGATTCATCCTTTAAATCCCCCGGAAAAGTCAATCCAATAGCTATTTTCATTGTTAGTCTCCTTAATTTTATGCTTTCAGCTATCAGCCTTCAGCTTTCAGCTAAACTTGCCTGACGCCTGCCGACAGGCAGGGCAATCAGGAAAGCTCTCTTGCTGATAGCTGAAAGCTGACAGCTGAGAGCTTGTAATTATTATAATCCTATTAATTTCGCAAAGAAGCTCTTTTTTACTTTAATCGCCGCGGCAGGGCAGGCTTCCTGACAACAAAAACAGGCGATGCATTTTGAATAATCAAATACTATGCCTTTGTTTTTATCCATCCTTATCGCTTTATTAGGGCAGGCCTCTATGCAGGCGGAGCATTTTATACAATTATCCCTTTCAACACATGGATAATACCTTATAAGGTGCTTCGCGATATTAACTACTGCCGGAGGTATCCTCTTTTTGAAAGAAGTTGAGGGCAAAATAAAAGGCTTATCCATAAGCTTCTCTAATCTCTCTCCAAATACATCTATCTGTTCAATATCAAAAGCACCCAGCCTTCTTCTACCTGCTTCTTTTGTAGACAAAACATCAAACGGATCTACACCCATAATAATAGCCATAATCGTATCTAAAGCAACACAATCGCTTGAAGCAAACAATAAGTTTTGTTTTCTTAATTTACCGCTGGTTGCCGGGCCGTCTCCTTCCATGGCAATAATCCCGTCAACTATAGTTAAAACAGGTTTTACTTCTTCAAAAATATCTACCAAAATATTACTAAAATCATTTATATTAAAATAATTTTTATGCAGTTCTGTCTTATAATTTCCCGAAACCAAGCCAAACAGGTTTTTTACCGCCCCGGTAAGCAAAGTTAAATCGTGTGTTTTGAATTTCGGGACATTCACCAAAAAATCAACATTATCAAGCCATGTAGTTAAAGGAAATTTTCCTCTCCATCTTCTATGCTCAAATTTTACTAAATCCACTCCCTCCTGCTCACAAATACCCCTAATTCCCGATCTTTCATAAACATCATCCACATTTTCCGCCTGAGTCCCCCAGACACTGGGGCCGTCTCCTACAAATATTTTACACTCAATCTCTTTTAAAAGCTTAATTACCGCACGCACAACTTCCGGATGGGTATCAATACCAAATTCAGGGCCTTTAGCCATCAGCAAATTAGGTTTTACCAATACACGGCTTTGGGGTTTTATAAAAGCGGCCATGCCTCCAATCAATCCTACAGCCTCTCTTACTTTCTGCTGGACAAGTGGCGATTCATAACTAATACATTTAATAATAGCGACTTTACTTTTCACTTGAAAATCTCCATTTATTTATTCTGTCTTTTAAAAATTATGTAATGTTATTCGATAGCCGCCTCGCCTTTGGCGGGGCGTTATAAAACGCTCCGTTTACGGAGCGGCTACCATATATTAGAACAAATTAAAACAAATTTTCATCCTCATTGATGCCCCGGCGGGGCATGATTGTTTCATTTAAAAATCCCCATTTCTAATGAACCCATCCTTAGCGAGGTCCATACAAATCTTTGTTTCATATACCAAAAAACTCCATAGCATTCGCGGTAGTAACCCGCGCAATCTCTTCAAAAGAAATTTCTTTTATTTTAGCTATATATTCTGCCAACAGTTTTACCTGAAAAGGCTCATTCCTTTTTCCGCGAAAACCTTCCGGCGAAAGATAAGGGCAATCTGTCTCAAGCATTACACTGTTTAAAGGAACTATTTTAATAATATCCCGCAAATTCTGCGCTTTCTTATAAGTAATGTTACAGGTAAAGGAAACCAAAAAACCCATATCAAGGCAGGCTTTTAAAAAATCTTCATTGCCTGAAAAACAATGGACAACCGCCCTAAGAGGCAAAAATTCTTTAATTATTTTTAAAGTATCCTCATGCGCGTCTCTGATATGCAAAACTACCGGTAAATCTAGATCCTTTGCCACTGTTAACAGCGACTTAAATAACAGCCTTTGATTTTCCTGTTTGGAATAATTTTTAAACCGGTACGGTTTAACCCCGAACTCCGAAGAAGGAGGAGTTTCGGGGTTAAAATAATCCAGGCCGATTTCTCCGATAGCTTTTACCTTATCATTTTGTGCCAGATTTTTTATTTGCCCCGCAGAATTATTATCTACTATATCCGCGTCATGAGGGTGTATGCCTACAACGGCATAAACACAGCTGTATTTAGCGGCAAGCTCCAGGGAATTTTTAGACCCCTGAATGCTTGATCCGACATTAACAATATATTCTATGCCGCAGCCTTGCGCGCGTTTAATAATTTCATCCCTGTCTGAATCATATTCGGGAAAATCAAGATGAGCGTGTGTGTCTATAAGTTTAATCATTGAATTCTATTGCCTAATCTTCCCTCCCCCTTGTGGGAAGGGATAAAGGGGGGAAGTAATTCCTTAATCAATTACCCCTTCCCTAACCCCTCCCACAAGGGGAGGGGAATTATGGTTGAGAAAACCAGCTTTGACTATGCTACCCGCTATGCGCTTTTTTTTCTATTCTCGGGAATAAAGGATTACCCTTTTTAATAACATCGTTTCCAATCTGTTCGATAATTAATTCTGATGTCTTGGGCAAAAAGGGAGAAAGTTCAAAAGCAGAGTGCCTTATTACATCAACTAATAACTTTATGAATGATTTTAATTCTTCAACCTTGTTCTCTTTCGCGAGGTTCCATGGCTTAGTTTCTTCAACATATTTATTGGCCATATTGATTAATTCCCATACATTCTCTAAAGCCAAGCTAAAGTCATAATTTGTTGAAGCTTTCAGGCAAGATTGGACTTGCGAGGATAAAACTTCAATCTTATCCTGAATCTTTTTTCCTTGAGAATCCGCTATATTGCATTCAACCGGCACATTACCCTGATAATACTTTTCTATCATCGTAAGCGTACGGTATACCAAATTACCCAAGTCATTTGCCAAGTCGCTGTTAAACCTTTTTATTATTGCTTCTTCTGAAAAATTACCGTCAAAGCCAAAACGCACATCGCGCAGTAAAAAATAACGGTATACGTCTATGCCGAATCTATCCACCATTTCCAACGGAGAAACTACATTGCCCCGCGACTTGGACATTTTATTTTCTCCCACCATCCACCATCCGTGCGCGAATACTGTTTTTGGGATTTCTATTCCCAAGGCTTTAAGCATAATCGGCCAGTAAACAGCATGCTGCCTTAAAATATCTTTGCCTATCAAATGTAAATCTGCCGGCCAAATCTCTGATTTATAAATACCTTCAGAGTCAAATTCTCCCACCGCGCTGATATAATTTATTAACGCGTCAAACCAAACATAAGTCACATGTTCAGGACTAAAAGGCAAAGGGATACCCCAGCTAAGCCGCGCCTTGGGCCGCGAAATACATAAATCGGTTAATTCATTAAGCTTTAAAAAACTCAACACTTCATTGCGCCTGATTTCCGGCCTGATAAAATCAGGATTATCTTCTATATACTTAATAAGCCACGGCTGGTATTTTTTTAATTTGAAAAAATAATTTATTTCAGTAATTTTCTCAACCTGCCTTTTACAGTCAGGACAGACTTTATGAGATCCTTCCCCCGATATATCGCCGGGGTCAAGATGACCAGCCGAGGGGTTTTTTCCCTGCTGGCCAGTTAACTGAGACTCAATCCAGAAAGTTTCACAAGGAGTACAATACCAGCCTTCATATTTATCCTGATAAATATCTCCTTTTTTATGCAGGATTTCTAAAACCTTCTGCACAGCCTTGATATGCCTGTCTTCTGTTGTGCGTATAAAATCATTGTAAGATATATTTAACTTCTCCCAAAGGCCCTTAAATTGGCAAACTGTCTTATCAGCGAACTCTTTAGGGCTTAAGCCCGCTTCGCAAGCGGCCTTTTGTATTTTCTGCCCGTGTTCATCAGTCCCAGTTAAAAGCCAGACATTATCATTCCCTAACAACCGGCGCATAAAACGCGCGATACTATCAGCGGCGATATTAGTATAAGAATGCCCGATATGAGGAGAAGCATTAACATAATATAAAGGTGTTGTTATATAAAATTTTTTAGACATGATTTAAAAAACCGTAATCAGTAATCCGTAAACCGTAACTGGTAATTTTAAAATCTTATATTACGAATTACTGATTACCGATTACGGATTACGAGTTATTTATTATATTTAACTTCTACTATTGTCCCATCTTCTAATTCCACAGAGGCCGTACGTTTAAACACATTCACGCCTATAACCTTGCCTTTTCCCTGCTGAACATGCACCCGCTCGCCTTCACGCGGCAGGCCTTTAGATAACATTTTATATGTCTCATACTCAAATGAAAGGCAGCACATCAGCCTGCCGCAAAGCCCTGATATTTTCGGCGGGTTTAAAGGCAGGCCTTCTTCTTTAGCCATCTTTATAGTTACCGGCTCAAAATCCTTCAAGAATTTAGCACAGCAAAGTTCCCTGCCGCAAGGGCCAAACCCTCCGAAAATCCTCGCTTCATCCCGGACTCCAATCTGCCTTAATTCGATCCTCGCTTTAAAAATCTTTGCCAAATCCTTTACCAAATTGCGAAAATCCACTCTGCCTGAAGCGGTAAAATAAAACACCATCTTTGAACGGTCAAAAGAATATTCCGCCTGCACAAGCTTCATCTCTAACTTATGCTCTTCTATCTTTTTAACACAAGAATTAAATGCTTCTTTTGCTTTTAACCTATTCTCTTCAATCTGTTTTATATCCGCATCATTAGCAACCCTTATAATTTTTTTTAATGCTTCTTTGGATTCCCTCTGTCCCTTCGCGTCTTTAGGAAAAATGATCTGCCCATAATCAATCCCCCTATCGTGCTCCACAATTACATAATTGCTTTCTTTAACCTTCAGGTCAGAAGAATTATAAAAATACAGCTGGCCAAAATCCCGCAACCTTACTAAAATTTTATTTTCTTTTTCCATGGAAACCGCCTATCTAGTTAATTGGTGAGTGGTTAAATGGTTATTAGTAATTAATTAACTACTCACCATTCACCAATTAACCACTCACAACTCACCTATTAAATGAACACCTCAAATTAGACAATAATAACTTAACATTTAAATTTTGTTCTATACCCAGCAGTGAATCTGAAATATTGTTTACCAGGTTATCCAATTCAGCAAAAGAATATGCCTGCGAGGACTTTAACAAATCATCTTTACGGTCAATATTAATTAGTTCCTGCTCCGCGTGCCCTGCCTTTATTAAATATATATCCTTAAACCAAACCGTAATAATATTTAATGCTCTCCGCAGAGATTCCCTGTCTTCAAACCCTGATTTGTTTAATCCGGTTTTATTATTACAAATAAGTTCATTAATAATTATATTCTTTTGTTTAAACAACCCTTCATCCTTAAACTTTAAAGCAGCCCCTAATCTCCCTTCTGAAAAATAAGCCAGAAAATGAGCACAAGCACAATCAACTCCGTAATCATTTATAAGAATACTTTTTAAAACCAGCCTTTTCATTGGGTAAAATTTAAGCACGCGGCAGCGGGAAAGGACAGTCTTAAACAATAATGCCGGTTTAGCACTTATTAGAATAATCATACTGTTTTCCGGCGGCTCTTCAAGAATCTTTAAAACAGCTCCTGAAGCTTCAGGGGTAAAACTATGGGCATTATCTATAATATAAACTTTTTTCCTTCCTTCATAAGGCCTAAGGCTTAAATTCTTCTGCATCTGGCGGATATCTTCTATTTTTATACTCGCTGATTCGCTATTATTAATAAAAAATATATCCGGATGCTGCATATTCTCAATCTTAAAGCAAGACGCACAGTTATCACAGGAATCTTCCGGTAATCCTTGCTGGCAATTCAACGCCTTAGCAAAAGTTTTTGCCGCCAGCCTCTTGCCTATTCCTTCTGGCCCGGTAAAAAGCCAGCCTTTGGCCTGACGGGAATCTTTAATGCATTCCTTAATAATTTCTATAGGGCGTTCCTGCCCTCTTATATCTTTAAATGACATTCTACGAGTTTTCTTATCTCAAACTGTGTTTTATTTTTATCTTCCTGTAAACGGACTATTTTTACTCTTCGCGGCTCCTGCTTTGCCAAAGCAAAATAACCTTTTCGGACGCGATAATGATAATCCAAAGGCCTTTTTTCTATACGGTCTTTTACTCCGCGGCGGTATTCTAACCCTTTTTTTACCTCAAGGTCTAAAAATATCGTAAGGCCAGGCTTAATTCCGCTATTGGCAAACTTTCCAATATACTTAATTGCCTGAATATCTATTCCCAACCCATAACCTTGATAGGCTATTGTAGAATCCAAAAACCTGTCGCAAATAACAACCTTGCCCTGCTTAAGAGCAGGCAAAATAACTTCATCAACCAACTGCGCCCTTGCCGCCATATATAACAGCGTCTCACAAACAGGCAGTATTTTTTTATTCTTTGTATCAAGAAGTATATCCCTTATCTTTTCACTTATCTTTGTCCCCCCCGGCTCACGTAAATAAACTATTCTACAACCTTTCTTCTTTAAATATTCCGCCAGAAGCTTTGACTGCGTGCTTTTGCCGCAGCCTTCAGAGCCTTCAAAGGTTATAAATTTTCCTTTTATAGCTTCCTTCTCCATACTGTCCCTTCTTTGGTATCTTCCAATATAATACCTCTATCTTCTAATTCTTTCCTGATTTTATCCGCTTTTTTATAATCCTTTTTTTTCTTTGCTTGATCACGTTGGCCGACTAATTTAGTAATTTCTAATTCTTCAGGGCCAGCAGCTATCATAGCATCAGATGTGATAGAAGCTGTATGCCTCTTCATTAAATTGCTCATTTTCATTAAATCCAGCCCCAGGATATCTTTTAATTCAAATAATACTGTTTTGGCTTTAGATATAAAAACCAAATCATTAATATTTTTATTAGCGAGGCTGACCAATTCAAAAATAGCGGCTAAAGCGCGGGGAGTATTAAAATCATCATTCATCGCGCCTATAAATTTATCTTTAATACTTTCAATTTCTTCAATTTTTTTATCTGACTTATGCCGTCTGTCATTCGTTTTACTTTCGTCCTTCGCCCCTCGTCCCTCGTCTATAAATTTTACGTTCTCTACTTTTTGTATTAAATCAACTATCCTTACCAACGCCTCTTTTGCCTCCTCAATTCTCGCTTCATTATAATCCATAGGCTGAGAATAATGCGCCGAGAGAAAAAACATCTTCAATATATCCGCGTCTTTATGCTTAGCCATAAAATCTTTTATGGTAATAAAATTCCCCAAAGACTTAGACATCTTCTGTCCGTTAATAGTAAGCAGGCCATGGTGTATCCAATATTTCGCGAAAGGCTTTCCGGAAAAAGCCTCTGCCTGCGCGGTTTCGTTTTCATGATGAGGAAAAATCAAATCCCTGCCTCCAGCGTGGATATCCAAAGTATCGGTTTCTAAAAATTTCCTGCTCATCACCGAGCATTCTATATGCCATCCGGGCCTGCCTTTCCCCCAAGGGCTGTCCCACCACGGTTCATTTTCTTTAGACTTTTTCCATAAAGCGAAATCCAGATGGTCTTTCTTTAAATCGCATAACTCTATCCGGGCTCCTGCTTCCATCTGGTCAATGCTCTGGCCGGACAATTTACCGTATCCACTGAATTTTCTCACATTAAAATAAACATCCCCACCGGACTCATAAGCATACCCTTTATCAATTAATGCCTGTATATATTTAATCATATCCGCGATATTTTCCGTGGCGCGGGGTTCATGAGTGCCTTTTCTAACTCCTAAAGATTCCAAATCCTCATAATACCTGTCTATATACTTATTAACTAAATCTTCCCAATTAGTTTTAAGTTCATTAGCGCGGTTGATAATCTTATCGTCTATATCGGTTATATTACGCGCGAAATTAACCTTAAATCCCCTGTATTCAAGATACCCGCGTATAACATCAAACACATAAAGGCTTCTGGCGTGGCCTATATGGCTTTCGTCATACACAGTTACTCCGCAGGTATACATATTTATCCACGGAGAATTTAAGGGCTCAAGAATTTCTTTCCTGCGGGAAAGTGAATTATAGATATGAATGGGCATGGTAAAATACCGTAATCCGTAATCGGTAATTCGTAATTAGCAACTTTACCCCAACGAACATTCCCTCCCCCTTGTGGGGAGGGTTAAGGAGGGGGAACTAAATTAATAATACAATATTTGACTATTAATTATAGCATAGATTTGTAATTTTTCTATTGCAAAAGGCGAGTTTCCAACTATTGCCTGAAGAACACCGGCGTAACGTCAGGACTGAATGCTTTGTCAGAAATTGACTATTAGTTCTTTAACCATTCCGGCAGAGGTGTATGTGTTGCTTCGGAATAAAGAGTTTCAGGAGCGATATCTATCTCTCCGTTCCATGTAAGATTACCAATCTCTCTATCAAGTTGAAATGATTTGAAAAAATTAACGTCTTTGAATTTTTCAAAAACACCGCTTTTTTTAGTATACGCGGAAAAATCAACAATCCCGGTTTTCCCATCTTCAAATGTAAGTTTTATTTTAAAGGCTCTATTTTTTGAGGTGGAAGATTTTTAGCCGCAAGCTCCCAATCTTTTAATAATTCTGTTTTATGTAATGCCGCCCACTCTAATCTATAATTATGAATTATACTATGAATTATACTATAAATTATTTAGAATTTGTTATTTTTTATAACTTTTTAAAAATATAACCGTCCTCTTTATTCAAACAAAACCCTCGAAGTTTCCTGGTTTTTTTGATTCCTTAATTTTTCTAACCTTTGATTTATTCCATCGAGGGATAATAATCGCGATATATCTCCTTTAAATGCCTTTCGATAGTTTTTTATATGATCGTATATTTCTTCAAACTTTAGAATTCGTTCATCAGAAAGTTTCTTACAGTCTCGTCGCAGACAATTTCCCAACCAAATGCTACTACGTTCTTTTTTCGAATTGTGTAATAAAATTCCCACAAAGATATAAAATCTATCCCAATCATTCGGGTGTTCACTTTCAGGATAAGCTGACAGCCATAATTTATAAGCTTTTTGTGCTGATTTTGGAATATCTTTCATATTCATTTATCACCTAACATCAAAGATCAACCACGACGTTACATTAAAGCTGTATTAATTTATTCTATATTGATTAAATTATCAATATCTCGTTCCCAATTAACAGGATTATTTGATATATATTCCCGAATAGCATTGAGTGAACGTTCATTTCTGATAATGTGGTCATAGAAAGATCGCTGCCAAATATTTACCGGAATATACATATTATTTTGTTTTAGATAATTTAAATATTCCATGGAACATTTTGATTTAAATGAACAGATAATATCAAATACTGTAGGGGAGGGGCTCGTCTCCTCCCGATTATTAATACCATTATTATTAATAACCAAAATACCATGAATATGATTCGGCATAATGATATATTGATCAAATTCAACATTCTCGTATCGTTTTGGGATATTATTCCATTGGTTATCAATGATTTTACCGATTATTGATAATTTTATATTATTACGGGCGGACACAAGGCCCGCCCCTACAAGATTTTTATATTCACCAAATATATTTTCTCTATTTCTTGAACATACGGTCACAAAATAATACCCATTTAACGAATAATCATAATTCTTTAACCGGATTTGTTTTCTGGCGTTTCGCATATTACCGAACATTTGGATATTATTATTTCTTATTTTTTCTCTAACTCTTTAATCCTCTTCTCTAATTCCTCTATATTCTGCATTATCGGGTCAAGGATGTGTATATGGTCGAGGCTGATGTCTATTTTTTTTCCTTCTTGGCGGGTTATTCTTCCCGGAACTCCCACTATAGTGGAATTAGGCGGGACGTCTTTTATTACTACCGCGTTTGCGCCTATGTAAGAATTATCTCCTACTGTAATATTTCCTAGGACTTTGGCACCCGCTCCGATTACTACATTACTGCCGATTGTGGGATGGCGCTTGCCCTTCACAATACCTGTACCCCCAAGAGTCACTCCCTGATATAAAAGCACATTATCGCCGATAATAGTTGTTTCACCAATAACTACTCCCATGCCATGGTCAATAAAGAAATTTTTTGCTATCTTTGCTCCGGGATGAATCTCTATACCTGTTGTCCAACGGGAAATCTGGCTGATCATCCGGGCTAAAAAGGTAAGGCCTATGCTAAAAAGAGCATGCGCTATCCGGTAAGCAATCAATGCATGCAGGCCCGGGTATAAAAAAACTATTTCAAAAAAGTTTCTGGCGGCAGGGTCTCTTTTCTGCGCGCTGCGGATATCTCTGTAAAAAAACACGGAAATAAAAATAACTTTACTAATTACTATAGCAATAATAATTAAGAAGATATTTAATATTATTATCATTTGTTTTATACCCTTTCTCTATTCTCAGTGTCATTCAGACTGTGCCACAATCTATATTTTAACGCGGTAGCCGCAACCTTTAGGTTGCGTTTCCGACGCTGGTAAAACGCTCCGCTTACGGAGCGGCTACCAAAAATGCAATTACGACACAGTCTGATTACGAGGACGAAGTCCGTGGCCCCGCCAAGGCGGGGCTTCGTCATTTCACTCCTCGCAATGACACAAATGGCTCTATTCCCACAACTGCGTAACAGGCAATTGCCTCAGCATTGCCAATAGAGCCTAAGCCTTCATTGGTTTTAGCTTTTATACTTATTGCATCAGGCTCTATATCTAAAATTAAAGCAATTCTATTTTTGATTTGTTTTTTAAACGGTATCAGTTTAGGCTCTTGAGCTATAATTACAGCATCTATATTAATAATTAAAAACCCTTTTTCTTTTATCAACCCGGCTGTTTCTTTAAGCAATATTTCACTTCTTATCCCCTGATATTTAATATCCGTATCGGGAAAATGATCTCCGATATCTCCTAAAGCAAGCGCGCCTAATAACGCGTCGCAAATAGCGTGTAAAAGCACGTCACCATCGGAATGGCCAAGCAGGCCTTTAATATAAGGGATTTCCAACCCGCCTATAAATAAAGCACGGCCTTCAACTAAACGGTGGATATCATAACCTATACCAATACGATATGACATGTCAAGGAAAATCCGTAAGGATTTCTCCGCAGACTCCGATGAATATGTTAAAATTGTCGTAGAGAATTTTAACATATCTTATGAATTGGAGTAAAATATAATTTCCTATAATTTTAAATTTTTTGCTAGTGCTTCTACTAACACCAAATCTTCTTGAGTAGTTATCTTAATATTATCATACGAGCCCATAACTACTTGTACTTTAACGCCTAGTTTTTCAATCAAGAAAGCGTCATCAGTCGCTTCCAAATCCCCAAATTTTTTATACGCCTCTAAAATTAAATCTTTTCTAAACACCTGCGGAGTCTGAATCTCCCATAAATTACTTCTATCCAAAGTTTTCTTCACTATGAATCTACGATGGACGATGGACGATGAACGATGAACTTGCTTAATCGTCGCTTTAACGGGCACTCCTAATATTGCCGCGCCTGTAGTTTTAGCCTGCTCTATTACTTTAGATACACATCTGCTGTTAATAAAAGGCCTTGCTGAATCATGGATTAAAATAAAATCACTCTTTAAATTCACAACACTTAAGCCGTTATAAACAGAATCTTTACGCTGCCTGCCGCCTAAAACAAAAGCTTTTATTTTACTTATTCTGTATTTTTGTTTTATCTGTTTTATACCTGCCGCGTTGGAAGTATTTGTTACTACTATAATATCTTTAATTAAAGGGTGCTTATTAAGAATTCCCAGAGAATAAGCAATAACTGGCTTAGAATCTATCTTAATAAGCGGCTTAGAAATTTTTGATTTAATCCTTAAGCCTTTACCTGCCGCTAAAACTATCGCAGTAATATACATTTAAATTTATTTTTCTAATTTAGTAAAAATCATCCTTCCAGCCTGCGTCTGTAACACGGAAGTAACCGCGACCTTAACATCCTGCCCGAGCATTCTTCTGGCATCTTCAACTACAACCATTGTCCCATCTTCTAAATAACCAATTGCCTGATTATGCTCTTTGCCTTCTTTAATCAGTTTAATATGCAGTTCTTCTCCGGGAAAAACAACCGGCTTTAAAACATTTGCCAGTTCATTTATATTTAAAACTCGGACTCCCTGAAAAGTAGCAATACGATTAAGGTTAAAATCTACTGTTAATATCTTTGCTTCCACAAGTTTAGCCAATTTTACTAATTTTGCGTCTACTTCCGCGACTTCAGGGAAATCTTCTTCATTCACTGTTATATCCTGCACTGCTTCTTTCTGTAAGGTATGCAATATTTCCAAGCCCCTGCGGCCTCTCTGCCTCTTTATGGGGTCAGTAGAATCTGCTATCTGCTGCAACTCCTTTAATACAAAACGCGGGATAACAATTTTGCTGTCTAAAAATTTCGTTTTGTAAATATCCAAAATACGGCCGTCAATAATTACACTAGTATCCAAAAGAGCTATTTCTTCCCTTTGGTTAGTCCTTTTTAATCTAACATATGGAATAATCAAATTAAATTCATCTTTCCCCCGCATACCAATAATCATCCCCAGATAACAAAATATCAAAGTCAAGATAACCCTGATAGTAGATAGTTGTTCAGGTAATAAAGACACTAAACTAAAGGCATCAGTAACCAATTTCGCCATAATCAAGCCTAAAATCAAGCCGAATACTGAACTAGAAAGCCCTCGCACAGAAACCTTTTCCATTCCGATTTCTAAAATTATAAATATAATCGCTGCTGCCGCTCCCAAACCAATACCAAGCAAACCGCTTAATTCAGGCTGAGATACCTGATACCCTATAATCATACCCCCAATAACAAAAAGTATTCTTATTAATAATAAATTCATTTAAAACCTCCTTGAGCACAGTTCTGTTTGCCGAAGGCAAACATTTAGCGAAATCCCGACGAATTACCAAAAATTTTAAAATAATAAAATAAAATTTTTGGTATTCTTATGAGTTGGGATACAACTTATTCTTTAATAACAATATCCAAAGCTTCTTTTAAACTGGAGACAGGGAATAAATCCATTAATTTTTTTTTATAATCCAGATTTTTACAATTATTTTTAGGCAGCAAACAATGCTTAAACCCTAACTTTTGCGCTTCATTAATACGCAATAAAACCTGAGAAATACTCCTAATCTCTCCTGTAAGCCCGACTTCACCCAAAACAACAGTTTGCGGCATAACTAATTTTTCCCGGAAAGCTGAAGTTATCGCAAGAACTACTGCCAAATCTGCCGCGGGGTCTTCTACTTTTATCCCGCCAACCACGTTTATGAATATATCTTGCGCTTCCAGATGAAGGCCAAAACGTTTTTCTAATACCGCAACCAACAGGTTCAAACGGTTAAAATCAAAACCTTGCGCTTTACGGGCAGGATAACCAAAATTAGACCTGCTTACTAAAGCCTGAATCTCCACTAAAATAGGCCTTGTTCCTTCTAAAACACAAACTACGACCGAACCCGTGCAATCTTCCGGTTTCTCGGACAAAAATATTTCAGAAGGATTATCCACTTCCTTCAAGCCGCAAGAACTCATTTCAAAAACGCCTATCTCATTAGTAGATCCAAACCTATTTTTAACCGCGCGTAAAACTCTATAGGTTGAAAACCTGTCTCCTTCAAAATATAATACTGTATCAACAATATGCTCTAAAATTCTTGGGCCGGCGATAGCGCCTTCTTTTGTAACATGCCCGATAATAAAAATTGCCGTACCTGTTGACTTAGCTATCTGAGTAAGTATCCCGGCGCATTGCCTCACCTGTGTAACACTTCCCGCGGCAGAACCAGTTTGAGAATCATATATAACCTGTATAGAATCAATAACCACCGCGTCAGGCCGGATTTTTTTTATATATTCAATAATCAAAGACAACTCACTCTGGTTAACAATATACAGATTGCCTTGGCCGCATTCTCCCAGCCGGTTAGCGCGTAATTTTGTCTGAGACACTGATTCTTCCGCGCTTATATAAAGGACTGTCTTGCCGCTTTTAGTCAATTCATTGGAAAACTGCAAAGATATAGTAGATTTGCCTACTCCGGGGTCTCCGCCAATTAACACTACAGAACCCAAAACAATACCTCCTCCTAAAACCCTGTCGAATTCAGAAATTCCGGTCTTAATACGCCCGGCTTCTTTAACCTCAATATTTTTTAATAATACCGGCTCATCTTTATAAAAATTTATCTTCTCCGCGGAATCTTGCGTGTTTGCAGAATAATCTTCTTCGGCAAAAGAATTCCAAGTATTACAATCAGGGCATTTACCCATCCATTTTGGAGACTGGTAACCGCAAGTCTGGCAAGTGAATACTGTTTTAGTTTTAGGCATTTTATTTTTTCCAAAACAATTTCCAGGGATGGCTTTTTAAATCCAATACCAATGACTCAACCTCATTATAAATTGCGTCATCAACAAAAAGTTTTCCTATAGTACCCTGCCCTGTTTTTATTTGTACAATTAAATCATCTATATCATCAACAATATTCTTTATTAAATCACTCACTTCATGCATGGCAATAGGATTATGCCCTTCCAATACAGTATTAGCTTTCACAAAATTATTTAATTCCTTACCGGGCATAACTTCAATATATTTTTCACCCAGAAGCCCTAATGTATTAATCCATATAGTTGAATCAACAGGGATTTGCACTTCTTTTTTTACCCAGCCTACTATATCAACTTTAGTTTCATTTAAATCATTGCGCCTGAAATTTATTTCTTTAATCTGCCCGATATCCACACCCGCGTATCGGACAGGCGCGCCGATTTTTACTCCATTAACAAAATCAAAACTAAAGCCAACCCTATAACCTTCACTCCATGTCTTAAACCCGCCGATTGACAAAACAAATATAACCAAAACAACTATACCAATAAAAACGAATATACCAACTTTCAGCTCAAGCTTTGTCTTGCCAAATAACATATTTCAGCCTCCTCAATGAGCCCCGACGGAAAGTCGGGACGAATTGAGCCCCGCCAACGGCAGGGCAACAATAAATCCCAATATCAATTTCAAGAACGAATTGAGCCCCTCCGCCATTCAGGCGAGGCAACAATGACTCTCTATATTATTTTCGAAGCACCAATAAACCTCAATATCATTTTTTTACTCATTACTGTCCAAATTAGTGTCATTGCGAGCGAAGCGAAGCCCCGACGTGACGTCGGGGCTTCGTCACTTCCTGCCTGCAGGCAGGCGTTCCCCGCAATCAGACTGTGTCGTAATTGCATTTCCGGTAGCCGCTCCGTAAGCGGAGCGTTTCATCAGCGTCGGAAACGCAACCTAAAGGTTGCGGCTACCGCGTTAAAATATAAATTGTGACACAGTCTGAATGACACGCTATTGACATCTCAAAAACATTTTACCGACGATAACAATTATCATAATTTGGACACAAATGTTTTTTACTAATAACTTAACTGCTCAACTGTTTCAGTTATCGGCCCCTGAGCCAAACCATTTACAAACTGATGCACTATAGGATGCTGGCTGTTCTGAATTTCTTCAGGAGTGCCTTCTGCTATAATTTTCCCCTGATAAAGCATAGCTATCCTATCAGCTACAAAATAAGCGCTTTTCATATCATGAGTAACCACAATAGAAGTAACCTTTAATTTATCATGTAAATCCTTAATAAGACGGTTTATACTATCCGCGGTAATCGGGTCTACACCTGTAGTCGGTTCATCGTAAAAAATAATTTCCGGCTTAATACAAATTGTCCTCGCTAAAGACACGCGCTTCTTCATTCCTCCGCTTATTTCCGAAGGCATTATATTCTCTATTCCACATAATCCTACTATACATAAAGCCTCTTCTATTCTTTCTAATAATTCTTTCCTGTTTATATTCTCATGCTCTATAAGCCCAAAACCTACATTTTCACCCACAGTTAAAGAATCAAACAACGCGCCTCCCTGAAAAACCATTCCCATCTTCATACGCAAAGCATCCAATTCTTTCTGGGTTATCTTGGTTAAATCTTTGCCCTTAACAATAATCTGCCCTGAATCAGGCTTTAATATCCCTTCAATATGCTTTAATAAAACGCTCTTGCCGCAGCCTGAACGCCCTATGATAACATAAGTTTTACCCTTAGGAATTGTAAGATTAACACCATCTAAAACTTTATGCTCATTAAAACTTTTTTTCAGGCCCTTTATTTCTATCATGGCAATAACAATTACCTCTTATTAGTGTCATTCAGACTGTGTCGTAATTGCATTTTTGGTAGCCGCTCCGTAAGCGGAGCATTTTACCAGCGTCGGAAACGCAACCTAAAGGTTGCGGCTACCGCGTTAAAATATGGATTGCGACACAGTCTGAATGACACAATTTTACTCCTCCAATCTACCTAAAGAAACAATTAATTTTTACGGAAAAATAAAATAGAACAAAGCGGTAAAGAAACAATCAGCCGCGATGATTAAAATAAAAGACGCGACTACTGCCTGCCGTGTCGCCTTACCTACCCCTTCAGCCCCTCCTTCAACATTAAACCCCTCATAACAACTCACAAACGCGATAATCATCCCAAAAACAACTGTTTTGGCCAATCCTGTCCACAAATCTTTATAGATCAAAGCGTCTTTGGTTATATTAATGTACATATTTGAAGATATTCCCAATTTATGAACACATATCATATAACCGCCGAATATGCCAATTATATTCGCGTATAATGTCAATATCGGCAGCATTATGATCAAAGCCAGTAACCGGGGGACAACCAAATATTGAATGGGATTAGTAGCTAATGTCTCCAGCGCGTCAATCTGTTCTGTTACCTGCATAGACCCAATTTCCGCGGTAATAGCCGCGCCTACGCGGCCTGCCACAACTAAAGATGTTATCACCGGGCCAAGTTCTCGGACTATTGAAATGGCAACAATACTAGCGATATACATCTCTGATCCCAGCCTCTGCATTAATACCGCGGTCTGTAAAGCCATAATCATGCCGATGAACAAACCTATCAAAGAAACAATAAAAAAACTATCATAACCTGTTCTTTTTGCCTGTTCAAAAAACCGCTCTCTTTTAAATGGAGGAATAAATACCCAATAAAAAGTCTGGACCGCAAGATTACTTAAGCCGCCGATAAAAGATAAAAAAGTAATAACATTTTTACCGAAGCTAATGAAAAATTTTTTGAAAAAGATTTCTCTTGTCATTGTTCAAAAATTAA
The DNA here is from genome assembly GCA_043813255.1 of Candidatus Omnitrophota bacterium. GTDB lineage: Bacteria > Omnitrophota > Gorgyraeia > Gygaellales > Profunditerraquicolaceae > JBDRLG01. The sequence goes on along the minus strand of JBDRLG010000086.1, from coordinate 7,189 downwards.
TTCTTCATGTTTACGGGATACCTTTATTTTCGCACCCTCCTTGAATTTTTTTGAGATTATATCTGACGCCAGAGGATCTTCTATAAACCTTTGTATGGTCCTTTTTAACGGCCTTGCTCCAAATACAGGGTCAAAGCCTTTTTCAATTAAAAATTCTTTTGCTTCTGGAGAAACTTCCAAATACAGCTTTTGTTCTTTTAACCTCTTTTCTACCTGTTTCAACTCTATTTCAATTATTTTTTCCAGATCTTCTTTAAGCAAAGGCCTGAAAACAATAATATCATCTATACGGTTAAGGAATTCCGGCTTAAAAGTTTTTTTGACTTCTTCCAGAAGTTTATCTTTCATATCCTGATAAGTAACTTCTTCTTTTTGCGTCTTAAAACCTAAAGAACCTGTTTTGCGTATTAAATCAGCTCCCACATTAGAAGTCATAATTATAACAGTATTTCTAAAGTCAACTTTTCTGGCAAAGCTGTCTGTAAGCCGGCCGTCTTCAAAAACCTGCAATAATAAATTAAATACATCCGGATGGGCTTTTTCAATTTCATCCAAAAGTATTACCGAATACGGCCTGCGCCGGACTTTTTCTGTAAGCTGGCCTCCTTCTTCATAACCGACGTACCCGGGAGGAGCGCCCACAAGCCGGGATACATTAAACTTCTCCATGTACTCTGACATATCCAGCTGTATAAGCGCGTCTTCATCACCAAACATAAATTCGGCTAACGCACGGGCAAGCAGAGTCTTACCAACGCCGGTAGGCCCTAAAAAGACAAATGATCCGATCGGCCTGCGGGGATCTTTAATTCCGGCGCGTGAACGCCTTATCGCGTGAGCAATAGTGATAATCGCTTCATTCTGCCCGATTACCCGCTGATGCAGCTCTTCTTCTATCTTTAATAACTTTTCGCTTTCTTTCTCTTCAAGCCTAAAAATAGGTATTCCTGTCCATTGCGCGACAATCTTGGCGATATCTTCCGCTGTGACTTCAGGGCGCGTTTTATCTTTCGTCTGAGACCATTCTTTATTTAACTTATCCAGTTCCTGCCGGGACTGCCGCTCTTGATCTCTTAAAGAAGCCGCTTTTTCAAAGTTCTGGCTTTTGATGTAAGATTCTTTTTCTTTCTTTAAAGCTTCTATTTTTTGTTCCAATTCCTTTATATCAGGAGGGACTATTAACACATTCAACCTCGCGCGCGATCCTGTCTCATCAATTAAATCTATGGCTTTATCCGGCAAAAACCTGCCTGTAATATAACGGTCTGATAATTTTGCCGCCGCTTCAAGCGCCGCGTCTAAAAAAGTAACCCTATGGTGGGCTTCATATTTATCGCGCAGGCCTTTAAGTATTTCTACAGTTTGTTCAACTGACGGAGGCTCTACCATAATTGTCTGAAACCTGCGTTCGAGTGCCGCGTCTTTTTCAATATACTTCCTGTATTCATCCAAAGTAGTAGCGCCTATACACTGCATTTCTCCGCGCGATAAAGAAGGCTTTAAAATATTAGACGCGTCTATTGCTCCTTCAGCAGCGCCCGCTCCCACAAGAGTATGAAGCTCGTCAATAAAAATAATTATGTCCTGTGACCTTTTTATTTCTTCCATCACAGCTTTGATTCTTTCTTCAAACTGCCCGCGGTATTTTGTGCCGGCGACCATCAAAGCTAAATCCAAAACAATAATCCGTCTATTTCTTAACACCTCCGGGACATTGTCTGAAACAATCGACTGAGCCAAACCTTCTACTATGGCAGTTTTTCCAACACCTGCCTCTCCTAACAAAACCGGATTATTTTTAGTACGCCTGCTTAATACCTGAATAACTCTCTCAATTTCCTGATTCCTGTCTATAACCGGATCAAGTTTATTTTCTTTCGCCAAGGCGGTTAAATCCCTGCCAAAGGCATCTAAAGCGGGAGTCTTTGTTTTAACCTGCTGGGCACCGCCAGCGCCGAAATTCGGCAAAGCAGAACCCAATATTTCCATAACTTCATTTCGGACCCTGTTTAAATCAAGGCCTAAGTTTAAAAGGACTTGAGAAGCAGCGCCTTCTCCTTCTCTAAGAAGGCCCAATAAAAGATGTTCAGTCCCGATATAGTTGTGCCCCAGTGAACGCGCTTCTTCCGCCGCTAATTCAAGGGATTTCTTAGCGCGGGGAGTAAAAGGGATATCTCCGATAATCTGGGTGCTTGGCCCCGGCTGTACAAGCTTCTCAATTTCAAGCCGGATATTTTCCAAAGAAACCCCCATTTTCTGCAAGACAGCCGCGGCAACACCCTCTCCTTCACGGATAAGCCCTAAGAGTATATGTTCAGTACCGATATAATCATGGTTAAATCTTCGCGCTTCTTCTTTAGCAAGGATAATTACTTTCCTGGCTCTTTCAGTAAATCTGTTAAACATTTGTTCCTCCCATTAAAAGTTCTAAGTCGTAAGTTATAAGTCGTATGTCGTAAATAAAAAAAGCTCTTTACATAATCTCCTATGACTAGAGATAAAAATCATCGCTTTCGGCGATTTTCTTGAATTTTTATTCTTACTACTTACGACTTACGACTATTTACTCCGACTTATCTTTATTATTTTACCAATTTATTCCTAATAATTTCCGCCCTCTTTACATCCCTTTCCTGCTGACTGAGTTTCTTACTCTCTAATTTCTGTAAATGCGCAGGCTGAGTGATAATAAACAACTCATTTATGCTTCTTCTGTCAATATCTTTAATCATTCCTAAATCACAACCTAACCGGACCATTGATAACAATTCCACTGTTTCCTGGCTGGAAATAATATGCGCGCTCTTAAGGATTCCGAAACTACGGTTAATCCTGTCTTCCAGTACAGCCTTTGTTGTTGCCAAAAGAGATTCTCTTGCCTGTTGTTCCTGCTCTATAATCTGCCGGATAAGCCCATTAATATTCTCAATAAGCTCTTCTTCGCTATGGCCTAATGAAACCTGATTGGATATCTGGAAAAAATTACCTGTAGCCTGAGTTCCTTCTCCATATAAACCGCGGGTTGTAAAACTTAATTTCGCGATAGCAGCCAGGACACGGTTAATATGCCTTGTCATTACCAAAGCCGGTAAATGCAGCATAACTGACCCACGCATGCCTGTGCCAGCGTTAGTCGGACAGCAGGTTAAATACCCCCATTCCGGAGAAAAAGCAAAATCCAGTTCTTTTGCCAAACAATCATCTATTTTATTAATAATATTCCATGCCTCAAAAATATTGAAACCCGACTGCATAACCTGCATCCTGATATGGTCTTCTTCATTTACCATAATGGAAATAATTTCTTCGTCATCAATTATTAAGGCTTTATGGTTAGTTTTCTGCGCGTGTTCATAAGACATCAAATGCCTTTCGACCAGAAACTGTTTATCCACATTATCCATTTCCGCCAGTTTAAAAGTCGTGGTATTTTTTAAAAAGCCAATCTTTAATTTAATTTCTTCAATCTTATTAAACACTTCTTCCCCTTGCTTTTTATTTGCCCAATGGGGAAAAGGATATTTATCAAGGTTTCTTGCCAGCCGTATACGGCTGGAAATTACAATATCCGAATTAGGCCCTGTGCCTTTCAGCCATTCACTGGAATGATTCATCAAATCATTTAATTTCATCTTTGCTCTCCTCAAAAAATCGGCTTCGTGATAATTATTATCCCCATTATTTACCTATATCTCCCTGTTGTTTTTTCTCAATTTCTTTTATCTGATCGCGCAGGCGCGCCGCCTCTTCAAATTCTTCTCTTACGATTGCTTTCTTAAGGTTATCCCTTAAGGTTTCTATATCCATTTTTTTCTTACCAGCGCCTTTTGATTCTTTTCCGGGTACCTTGCCTAGATGCTGATTAGAACCATGTATCCTTTTTAATAAAGGAACTAAATATTTTTTAAACGTAGAATAACATTCACTGCACCCAAGCCTGCCTATTTTTTTAAAATCCATATAAGTCAAACCGCATTTTTTACATTTAAGAGACACGTCTTCTTTAGTCTGAGCCGGCTTAACAAATTCCGCCATGCCTGCCAAAAGATCGCTTAAGCCGAATTGCTGTTCCATCTGTTCGCTTTTTTGTTTAGCGCATTCCTCGCAAAGATGAAGTTCAGCCATCTGATCGTCAATAATTTCGGTCAGATGCACTGTAGCATTATTCTTTCCGCATATATCGCATACCATGTTTACCTCACTTCGTTCGGGAGAAAACAGATAACAGAGTACAGATTACAGAAAAAAATCCGGTTTCTATCCCCTATTTTCAATATCTTACTCCCGCTGTTTTTGTTAATTGCCTGAATTTGTTAATCAAACTTAAAGTTATTTTTCCGGGTTTTCCGGCGCCGATAACCCTGCCGTCTACTTTCACCACCGGGATAATTTCCGCTGCTGTGCCTGTTAAAAAACACTCATCAGAATTAAACACTTCGTGGCGCGTAATCACATGTTCATGCGCGGAGATCTTGCTTTTTTCCGCTATCTCCATAACCGCTTCACGTGTAATACCTCTTAAACTTCCCATGCATTGCGGCGGGGTATAAAGATGCTTGCCTCGGACAACAAATATATTGTCTCCTGTACATTCAGCCACATATCCCAAAGAATCCAGCATAATTGCCTCGTCATAACCTGAATTCACCGCTTCAATTTTCGCTAAAATATTATTTAAATAGTTCAAAGACTTTATCTGAGGATTTACTGCCTCAGGCAAATTCCTTACTGTAGGGACCGTAATAATTGCCAATCCTTCTTTATAGAATTTTTCCGGATAAAGGGTAATTTTATCAGCAATGATAATAATCGTAGCTCTTCCTCTGCATTTACGCGGGTCAAGCCCTAAATCGCCTTCACCTCTTGTAACTATTAAACGGATATAAGCGTCTTTTAAATTATTAGTTTTTAATGTTTCTACTACCGCCTGAATCATTTTATCTTTATTTACAGGAATTTCAAGCATAATAGAATGAGCCGACTCAAACAATCTATCAACATGCTCTTCTAATTTAAAAACTAATCTATTATAAGAACGTATCCCTTCAAATACCCCATCGCCATATAAAAGCCCGTGATCAAACACTGAAATCTTAGCATTCTCTTTATCATAAAACTTACCATTAATATAAATCTTCATATTCTCTCCTCAATAATGCTTATAGGTTTTTATACTCTACATTATTGACTCCGCAGTATACTTAAAAAATTATCGTAAGAGAATTTTTAAGTGCTTATACTGAGGAGCAGGTTTCTTTTCAATAATGCTTATAGGTTTTTATACTCTACATTATTGACTCCGTAGTATACTGAGAAAATTATCGTAAGAGAATTTTCCAGTGCTTATACTATGGAGCAGGTTCCTTTTCAATTAACCAATACCCCATCTCTTAAATGATATACGCTATCTGCCAGCTTTGTCAATTCAATATTATGAGTTATTAAAACAACCGACATCTTGCTTTGCGTACTGATTCGCTTTATCAAATTTATAATCTCTTCCCCCGTCTTTGAATCAAGGTTACCTGTAGGTTCGTCACAAAACAAAATATCCGGGCCATTTATAAGAGCCCTTGCGATCGCCACCCTTTGTTTTTCCCCTCCTGAAAGCTGGCTGGGAAAGTGCCTTAATCTTTGATCCAATCCCATCTGCGCCAATAACCCTACAGCCTTAGCCCTTAAATCAGACCTTTTGGCTTTATTTTTTGTGGTTATCCACGCCGGCATTTGCACATTTTCTAAAACATTAAATTCAGAAAGCAAATGATAGAACTGAAATACAAAACCGATTTTTAAATTTCTTATTTTACATATATCTGATTCGTTCAAACTATTTAAATCATCGCCTTCAAACACAACACTGCCTTTACTTGGGACATCCAAACCTCCCAGTATATGCAGTAAAGTAGACTTCCCTGCTCCTGAAGGGCCGGTAATAGCAACAAATTCTCCCTTTTTTATGGATAAATCCACTCCTTTTAAAACAGGAATTTCCTTTGTGCCATCGTTATAAATCTTATGTATGTTTTTAGCTTGTAACATATTTAAATATTCTATCCCATTATGGGCGGACGCAAGGCCCGCCCCTACTCGTACCTCAATGCCTCAACCGTTTTTAATCCTGCCGCTTTACTGGCGGGATAAACTGTTGAGATTAATGTAATAATCATTGCCGCTATAACAATCAGAATAATATCCGGCCATAATACTATAGAAACAGGAAGCCTGTCTATATAATAAATATCCTGAGGTAATTTTATAAACTGGTATTTCTTAAGCAATAAACAAAGCCCTATTCCGCCAACAACTCCAAATAAAGTCCCTAAGCCTCCGATAAAAAAGCCCTCATAACTAAAAACCCTTCTAATCTGCGCGCTGCTCATACCAATGGCTTTAAGCACCCCTACGTCTTTGGTTTTATCCACTACTAATACTATCAGAGTGCTTATTATATTAAATGAAGCAACCAATACTATTAAAGCAAGGATAATAAACATAGTGAATTTCTCAAGCTTTAACGCGGCAAAGAAATTCCTGTTTACTTCTACCCAGGTCTTTAAACTATAATGATAATCTAAACCTTCTGCTAATTCATCTCTTATTGTATCAGCCAAATAGAGATTATCCAATTTTATGGAAATACTGCTAATAAGATTGTCCAAACCCATCAAATTCTGGGCAGTTTTAAAATTAGTAATAATCAGGTTAAAATCATAATCATACATCCCTGAATTAAAAATCCCCATGACTTTCAAATCATATTGTTTGCCCGCGGGAGAAAATATCCTTATAGTAGAATTAAGCCCCGCGCCCAGATAAAAAGACAGCTCTTTGCCGATTATCACGCCATCTTTATCCAGATCATCAATACTGCCCGAAATCATATACTTATTTATTTTTGTAACCTGCGGCTCTGTATATGGATTTATACCTCTTAAAGATACGGCAAAGAATTTATTATCGTCTTTAACCAGCACCTGCCCGTTGATATTCGGGCTTATGCCGCAGACATGGGGGTTAGGCGCGATTTTCTGTAAAAGAACATCATATTCTTTTTCATCTATGCCTTTATAACTCGTAAGAGTAATATGCGAAACATTACCTACTATTTTATCCCGCAAATCTTTATCAAACCCGGTCATGACTGCTAAAACAACTATTAAAGCCATAACCCCGATCGAAACACCCA
>JBDRLG010000085.1:0-2324 GCA_043813255.1 Candidatus Omnitrophota bacterium | reverse complement strand
CAATTTACTCTGGCAGGGTACTTATACCAGTATTTCAATCAGCAAAGGGATATTTAATATCCTCTTAGGCGATGTTAATGACAGCGGATTTGATTTTGCAGCGCTTGCTTTTGATAAGCCATATTGGCTGGAAATAAAAGTTGGCGATGATGTGTTGAGTCCAAGGCAAATGATTGCCAGCGTTGGATACGCGATAAGGGCGGAGAAAGCGGCGTTAGCAGAAGTCACTGAAAAAATTAAGGCTAATAGCGTTGATTTTTCACCGGGATACTTATCAGATAAAGTAGATAACTCAACTATAGAGGTGGTTTCAGGTAAATTAAAAACAAAAGATTTGCCCGCTCAATTTGGAACAAATGGTTATTCAAAACTTCCAGGCGGGTTAATTATTCAGTGGGGGCAGGTTAATGTAGGAGAGCCGGCGACAGTAACTTTTCCAGTAGTTTTTCCCAATACATGTTATCAGGTTGTTATATCCGCTGGTATAAATAATTTTCCAGGGCAGAGAAATCCTACTGTTTATAATATTTCTAATACGGGTTTTACTTATAATATTGGTTGTGGAGAAGCTCCCGGTAGATGGATCGCGGTAGGTAATTAAATAAAAATAATATGTCTAAGATTAAAATAAATTCAAAAGTTATTACTAATTGGTGGGATTATTATTTAGTTAAGTGGGGTATTAAAAAAAACGCTCCCATTTTCTTAAAAACCAAACCCGATTCACTAAAATTTATTTTAGATACAAATATCTTATACTATCGAAGAAGCTTAGTTAAGTTAATTCTTCGCCTTGTAAAAGAAAATAGGCTTAAATTTTATAGAGAGTCTAATGAAATGTTGATTTTTAACGCGGCTAAATTAATAAATAAGAAATTAAAGCTGGATATCATGGCTATTGAAACCGTTGAACGGTTGTTAAATTCGCATTTAAGCTTTGAAGAATTTGGACAATATCTTTTTATTGTAGATATCCTTAAAGATACAAAAATTTTAATCAGAAAACATATTATATCTGATATAGGTGTAGCGGAAGAAACTTTTATTAATGATGAATATTCAATTTTAAGGCCATACCTTAAGGATGCCGTAGTTTTAGATATAGGGGCTTATATCGGGGATTCCGGAATTAAATTTGCTCTAGATGGCGCAAAAAGAGTATATAGTTATGAACCTCATCCTGAATTGTATGATCTCGCTATGAAAAATATTAAATTGAATAATTTAATCTCGAAGATAACACTTAAAAATTTTGGAGTAGGCGATAAAAGAATGAATTTAACCATTAAAGAAGACAGCTATTTTGGTGCATCGAGTTTTTTTGGTATAGTTAATTATCAAAGATGCAGGAATGTTGAACTTAAAATTTCACTATTGAGCAGTATTATTCATGAAATAGGTTATATAGATGTAATGAAAATGGACTGCGAGGGGGCGGAATTTACGGCAATTTTGTTTTGTCCCGTGGAATCTTTAAGAAAAATTAAAATTATGCTTATTGAATATCACAATGAGCCGGAGTCTCTGATTAACTATCTAAAAAAAGCAAATTTTGAAGTGGAAATAAAGAAAGAGGCGATGGTATTTAATAAAAAGATTGGTTTATTATTTGCTAAGCTGAAAGAGGCGGATGAGTAATTTTAAACATAAACACAATTTATTTTACAGGATTTCAGCGGCTGTATTAATCGCCTTGCATTTAGTAACTTTTGGTCCGATGCGAGAGGTATTCGCGTTTAGCGCGGAGAGCGCGAATTATAAATTAAACTCCGGCATGTTAAACGCAGGAGGAGCCAGCCGCGAAAAGCTAAACACTAAGCTCTGGCAGGATGCTATCGGTGAGCCCTGCGCAGGCAGAGTCCAAAGCGCGAATTATATTTTAGACGCGGGCTATATCCCCACAATTCAGAGTAACCCGCTAGTATTAAAAGAAGACATCCCTTATCAAATTTGGGCAATAGATTCATCAAAAGAAAAAGCGTTTGATTTGGATGATTATTTTGCAAGTCCTGATGATTATGCTTTAAAGTTTAGTGTCCTTGGTAATTCCAAGATAAATGTAATTATAGATCCCGATACTCATGAAGTAAGTTTTTCTTCAACGCAAGGATGGAGTGGCGTAGAAAAGATTTATTTTATAGCTACAGACACAGAAGGTAACAGTATACAGAGCAATGAAGTAATTTTGCAGGTTTCAGCCGCGGTTGGCGAACGGACAAATAAACCGATAATAATTAATACAAATCTAACCCCGCAAAGCATAAAAGAAGGCGATTTGGTAACATTGGTTATCCGAGCATATGATTTAGATAATCAGGATTTAA
>JBDRLG010000084.1:0-3318 GCA_043813255.1 Candidatus Omnitrophota bacterium | reverse complement strand
ATTCTTCAACTACCTGACGTTTGAATTCGCTGGTAAAGGTGCGTTTAGGTTTCATGATAGGTTCCTTTCTGCCCGTTTTGGGCTAGTTGACCCTATCAATAGTCTAACACATAATTACAGTTTTAGGGGTTCAGTCCATTTAGTTCATGAAGCTCTCTTAAGCGGTTTTCGATCTCTTTAACTGAAATATCTCTTCTCGGATAAATCTGCCCCTTGATTAAAGAGGAATCGGCAAATATCCTACCGGCATCATCAGTTTTAGAAAGTAGCCGATAAAAAAGATTCTCCGCGCCTTCAGATACAGAGTTAAGCCGTTTATCAATACAGATACTCTCATCAATCATACGCTTTCCAGGCACAGAATAATCCTTTCAAATATAATCTTGAATTCATTCATATTAGTCATACCTCTATGTTTATAGATAGTTAAAGCAAACAAAAAAGGCTGGCTCACGAGTTTTTGTCTCGCGAACCAGCCACATTAATTGCTTTAAGCCTGACTGATTTTTTGAATCTTCAGAAATCGATTATCTTAATTGCTTTAAGCAAAACCGACTTCCTTTCAAATAATTTACAATTATAAATATACACTATTATTTCTAATTGTCAATATTTTTTTCAAAATTCTTTTCAACCCGGAATTTTCTTAAAGGAGGCTGAATTTCCTCTATATCTGTTGCTTCTCCCTTATGAATCTTAATTTTTACAAAGATTTCTCCGAATTTTACCACCTGACAATATTCCCAAAGCTCCTGAAATCTATCCCTTCCGTTTATCATTATTTATTCAAGAAAAATTTCTGATTAATGGAAATAACGGGATAATTATCTCCGGCAATAATAGCCTTAAACGAATTTTTCGCCTTCCTTAATTTCATTCTTGAGAAGCGGATCAACAAAGTTGTTATAGGAATTAGCTTCATTTTGACTCCCTCCTTTTGGTTGTAAAAGAAGCATAACATATATTTGACAATTTGTCAAGTATGGCTTGACAAAAAAGAAAGCATACGGTATACTTCTTGTAGAAAGGTTACCTTATGAAAATAGGAAAAATCATAAAAAAACTACGGGGCAAAATGACCCAGCAGGAATTAGCCAGGCGCGCGGGGATGGATTTTACTACCATAAGTAAGATAGAAAAAGGGTCGCTTACCGGCAGCTTAAATACCCATCAAAAAATCGCCAAAGCCCTTAATATAAGCCTGCTTGAGTTATATAAAGGATTATCCGAAACTGAATCTCAATTCTTACAGGTAAATAAGGCTCAAGACCAAAATTCAGAAGTATTTTACTATAATGATAAAGTAATCTCTCAAATATTGGTAAAACAAATAGGTAAGCATAAAATGGTTCCCGAACTGCTGCGTATTGAGCAAAACAGCCAGACTCATTTAGAACAAAAACCGGCAGGCATAGAACAATTTGCTTATGTACTAGAAGGGAATATTGAAATTACAGTCGCTGATACAACGCATAAATTAAAAAAAGGCGAAAGTATTTATTTTGACGCCTCAAAACTCCATATAATAAAGAATCTATCTAATAAAACCGCAAAGTGCCTTAGAGTAACCTCTCCGGGGGCACTATAAGGAGAAAACACATGGCAAAAGCAAAAATACTTATCTGCGACGACTCAGAAGGAGTGCGCGAATCATTAAAACTCATATTAAAAGATAAATACTGCCTATACTTCGCTTGCGACGGATATGAGGCGTTAAAAATAGCTGAATCAAAATCTCCTGATTTGATAGTATTAGACATCAAAATGCCCGGATTAAACGGCATTGAAACATTAAAAGAACTCCACAAAACAGCCCCTCTAATTAAAGTACTTTTTGTTACCGGATACCAATATACAGAAGTAGCCAGAGACGCTATTCAGCTAGGAGCGATAGATTACATTGTGAAACCTTTTGCCGAACAAGATTTAAAAAACGCAATTGAAAGAATACTAAAGAAAAAATGAATTATTATTTATTTTTCTACCTTCTGCCTCTCTATCTTACCTGCATAACCAGCTTATTAATCGGCTTTATCGCGTTAAACAAAGCTGGCAGGAACAAAATTATCTGGCTATTTGTTACTTTTTCGTTTTCTATATCCGGCTGGAGCCTCTCCCAAGCTCTAATGAGCACAGCTTCAAACCCGGATACTGCCCTCTTATTCGGCAGAATCCTGCATGCCTCTATAATCGTCATAATCTGCGCGTACATATATCTTGTATATTCATTATTAGAAATTGAAAAAGAAAAAAATAATAAAAAAGTGCTTATTTTTTCTCTAATTATAAATATAGTATTTTTAATGCTTATGCCGTTTAAAATATTTATCCCTAGCGTAAGATATACCGCATCCATTCATTATATGGTTAATCCGGGCCCAGCATATCATATTTTCTGCATATTCTTTGCTATATTAGTAATCTTGGGCCTCTATAAACTGCATCACGGCTATAAACAATCAAAAGGGATAAAACAAAACCAGCTAAGATATTTATTCTGGGCCACTTTAATCGGGTTTTCCGCTGCCAGCTCAAACTATCTGTATGTCTATGATAAAACCATACCAATTATAAACCCTTATGCCGCGTTCGGAGTGCCAATATATGTATTAATTATTACTTATTCCATATTTAAACACAGGCTTATGTCTATAAACCTGATTATCCGCAAAACATTAATCTACGGCATAACCTATACCCTTTGTTTAAGCATATTCAGCTTTATAGTTATTTTACTAGGACAATTAATTATTTCAGGCTCAATTGATAAACGAGTATTCAGTCTCTCTATGCTGGCTGTATTTATCATAGTCTCTATTGTAAAACCGCTTGATAAACTCTTAACCACTCTTACCGATAAATTCTTATTCCGGCAGGAATACGAATATCATCAAATATTAAAAACCGCTTCTTTAGGGATGATTAGCATAAGAAAACTGGATAAACTCCTTAATTTAATAATAACCATAATCACCAAGCATGTCCGAGTAAAACATGCCAGCATATTCCTTCTCAATAAAGAGACAAATACCTACATAATCGAAGCTTCAAAAGGCAAATTAAAAATACCTAAGCATTTGCTAAAATTCAACCAACAAAAGTCATTTATAAGGTATTTAAACAAAACAAAAAGCCCTATTGTCTGCGAAGAATTAAAGTTATTAGCCAAACAGCAGACTGAAGTGAACCCTTATGTCTATAATCTTAGGTTAGACTAAATTGACAGAGTTTGGGTTTTTGTTCTTTCTCAAAAAGCTTGGCTTCAAATTCGTCTGGCGGTAAGTATCCAAGCGAAGAATGCAGCCGTTTTTGATTATA
>JBDRLG010000083.1:0-4806 GCA_043813255.1 Candidatus Omnitrophota bacterium | reverse complement strand
ATAATCGATTCTCAATGCTTAATCTTGTAAATAAAATACAGATAAGAATACCACTTACGTAATACACCACATCCGCCATAGAGATAAGCCCCACAGTAAAACTCTCGGCATGACTCCATGTACCGATATATCGAACCACGGTCTCTAGAGAACCACTGAAATACTTGATAAAACTTATTGAGAAATACAATAAAAACAGAATTACATAAGAACTCATCGCGGCGATAATCTGATTTTTTGTCCATGAAGAGGCCAATATGCCAATGGCAATGAACAAAGCACCCTCTAACCAAATACCTACGTATCCAGACAATGTCGCCAGCCGCTCAGGCTGACTGAAAAACTCGATAATAAAATAATAGCTCGATGTTATCGCGATAATCAGCGTAAAAAATATCAGGCTGCCCAAATATTTACCAAGAACAATTGCCGTATTTGTCGTCGGAGTGGTCATTAAGAATTCCATAGTGCCGGAAAGCTTCTCTTCCGCGAATAATTTCATCGTGAGAAGCGGCACAATGAAGATAAACAGAAACTCCATAACTTTAAACACATCACGTAAACTGGCCTCCCTGTTCTCGTCAATAATCAGGAAAAAGAAGATATTAAAAACGGAAATAGTTATAATCAAAACGATGTAGGCGATGGGAGATTTGAAATAAACTTTTAGTTCTTTTTGGGCGATAGCAAGGATTTTATTCATAGCTATTGTTTTTCCTTGGTGGAATCGGAATGTAATTTTAAGAATATATCTTCGAGATTTGATTCATGTTCTCGTAAGAGACTTTCTAAGGTTTTGTCAACAATGATTTCGCCTGATTTAATAATTAAAACTCTCTGGGCAATTTGCTGAATCTCTGAAAGGATGTGTGTGCTTAAAATCACCGTTCTTTTATGTTCTAAACTTTTTATAAGCTTACGCACTTGAATAATTTGGACCGGATCCAGGCCGATTGTCGGCTCATCCAATATTAAAATTTCAGGGTCATTCACTATTGCCTGAGCAATGCCCACTCTTTGCTTATATCCTTTAGAAAGAATGCCAATGGTTTTATATTGGACACTCTCTAGGTTGCATTCCTCTAAAACTTTATCTACCTGAACACGCTGCTGCCTGATTGGGACATCTTTGAGTTGTGCGGCAAAATCAAGGTAATCTCTTACCGCCATATTAGAATAAAGTGGTGGCGTCTCAGGCAAATACCCTATTTTTTTACGAATAGTCAAAGAGTTCCTAGATACCTCTTGCCCGGCAATGATAACCTTACCGGATGTAGCTGGAAGATAAGAAGTTAAGATACGCATAATCGTAGTCTTACCAGCACCATTTTGCCCTAAGAAACCAACAATTTCCCCTTTGTTAATTTCAAACGAGACATCTTTTAGAGCTTGAAACCCACCGAAATATTTTGTGACGTTCTTGGCAATAATCATGTTTTAAATATGACGTAAAGATCTATTGGAAATTTTATCTCTAAATCCTAACAGTAAGAAATCTCAATGGTTCACTGTGCTCATTACTCTGCTTATTAGGCATAATCCCCGCAATCAGACTGTGTCGTACTTGCATTTTTGGTAGCCGCTCCGTAAGCGGAGCGTTTTACCAGCGTCGGAAACGCAACCTAAAGGTTGCGGCTACCGCATTAAAATATAGATTGTGACACAGTCTGAATGCCCCCGGACGAGGTGTTATTGCGTCCACAACTTCTTGTTAATAGCGCCGTTAGAACCTGCGCAACTCGTTGATTCTACGACAGATTGGGAGGCTTTATATGCTCAAAACAAAAACTGGGGTGGATAACGGGGATCGAACCCGCAAACCTCTAGAGCCACAGTCTAGCGCTCTAACCAATTGAGCTATACCCACCATAATCTATTTATCCTGTTAGAAATCCCGCGGCGCGAGACGCCATTTCTAATAGGATTTTTACAATCTTTAAAATTATTTCTCTTTTTTAAAGGAAGCAACTACTGACTTGCCTAATTCACTGCCTACAGCGAATGTCCCGTCTATTGCCGCTTTAGAAAGGTCTGCTGTGCTCTTAACTATCCCTTCAAGTATTTTAATCGGCAAAGAAACTACTCCTTGGACAGAAGGCTTATCTAATTTTCCGCTGCTGGCAAGCTTATTTTCAAGGGCGCCTTTTAACGGGACCATACTGAATAACGGTTTGTCCATTTTTGTATGGATCGTAAAATCCACTACTATTTTGCCTTGGTCCATTGCCTTAAAAATATCTAAGACAGCGTGCGCCATTCTTTCTTCTTTTTTCTGCAGTTCTTCCGAAGAACGCTCTTTAAATTCAATATCGGTTAACTCCAAATGGCATTTGGCTGTAATATCATTATCAAGGCCGTATATATTGCTTGAAAAATTCAATTTTACTTTTTGAATACGGGTTTTTTCAAGATTCACCCACTGAGAATAATATGGATAAAGATAAAGCCCGTCAATACCCTCAACTTTAACATCCGCCTGCATATCTTTTTTTAACAGGTTAACCCATCCGGATACATTAACCTTACCCTGCTCGCCATTGTCCTGCCACGGGATATTTGCTTTTAATCGAAATGATGTTATCTGCGGGTCAGCAATATTTAAATTAAGATTATCAATTTTTAAATCCAAATTACGGATCTTTATCAATAATTCATTATTTTCTATACTTCTATCAATATAATTAATACTGCCATTATCTACAATAAAGTGGTGTATGCCTAAACCCGGCAATAATGGATTTAATTGGGGTAATTGCAAGGTTTTATCTTCTTTTTGAGCTGACAAATTGCTATTTAAAAGAACAGGGATTTGTTTTTTTAACTCCGGAGGCAGCGCTTCTTTTTCTAACGTAATTACAGGTTGTTCTATTTTAAGTAACGATAGATAAAACCTATTCCTAAAAACATCAAAAAAACCGGCTTTTAATATTACTTTATCTGCCCTAAACAAACCTTTTACTTCCAAACCTCTGATGTTAATATTTAAAGGAAAAGATGTCTCTAACCGGCTTATCACAACTTCCCGTTTTAATACCCGTTCTAATTTATCTTTTAATAAAGCCTTCCCTCTTAGTTGAATAAAAACATGTATCGCGGCGAATATCAAAACAACTATCAACACTCCTGTTAATAGGATTTTTTTTCGCAATATCATATCCTCCATTAAATTTCATGCGCCTGGCGTGATTCGAACACGCGGCCTACGGCTTAGAAGGCAGTTGCTCTATCCAACTGAGCTACAGGCGCATAACTTTTTATTACCCTGTAGCTCAACTCCTCTTAGCCAACGGAACTTCTTTTAATCTTATATGAAAAAAGAAGTGACGTCCCGCAGTTGTTTTGCGGGACTGAGCTACAGGCGCATAACTTTTTATTACCCTGTAGCTCAACTCCTCTTAACCAACGGAACTTCTTTTAATCTTATATGAAAAAGAAGTGACGTCCCGCAGTTGTTTTGCGGGACTGAGCTACAGGCGCATCATAAATTTCTTACTTATCTATAATAAAACTTTTCGGTTTAACTACCTCTAAACTCACATCAAAAACTTTCATCCAATAATCTAAGTTGTCAGAACCTGTTCTTTTTATATCATAGACTAATCCAAGATTTAATTTAGCTATATCGCAGGCTGGGTCTATTTCTAAAGCACTTTTGAATAATTCTTCGGCCTTATCTAATTCCCCTTTTCCCGCGGCATCCACACCTTCATTATTAAAAACAACTTTTTTACATAACTCAGATGTACAATCTTTTAAAAATTCCTCATCTACATCAGAATATTTTATGAATTCTTTTGGCTTTAGTTTATTCAAATCCAAAACCTTCATCCAATAATCCATAGCCTCCTGTTGGCTCTTGCTTTGGTCATAAACTAAACCTAAGTTTAACTTGGCCGTTTTGTAATCCGGGGCAATTTTTAATGCTTCATTTAAAAACTCTTCGGCTTTTACAAAATTACCTTCGTTAGCATATATTACCGCCAGATTGTTATACGCGATTTTCTTGTGTTTATCATCTTTCATCCCTAATAATACCGCTTTTTGATATTGGGTTTTTGCGTCTGTGATTTTTTTCTGCTGCTGGGATTTTAAAGCGCTGGCATAATAATCTTCTGCTTTGTATGAAAACATATCTGTGGCATAAGAGAGAGTAAATAAGAATAATAACATCACTAATAACAAAAATATCCTTTTAACCATAAATCCTCCTTTCAAGCCAATACGTTCTGTCAAAAGTTTAATAACCAATAACCAAGATACAAGATACAAACAAATTCCAATATCCAATAACCAATTACCAAACTTATAATTTATCTCTGATTTTATCGATTTTTTTGGTTATTTTACTCCCTCCCCCATTCATAATAAAGCAACTCCTTTATTATCACTGCCTTCGATCATCACTTTTCATACAACTGGCGTTACTTTGACACTACCAGCCAATATATTTTGTCGGGGCGACAGGACTTGAACCTGTGACTTCTTGCTCCCAAAGCAAGCGCTCTAGCCAAACTGAGCCACGCCCCGAAAGTCATACTTTCATAAATCAAATTTAAGGTAAGACTTTCAGGGCACGCCCCGAAACATTTACCTTAAATAACATTATTCAGGTACATGTTTCGGGGCACGCCCCTACTTTATTTACCTTTAAAAATAAAAACTCTATTCAGGTACATGTTTCGGGACTCGCCCCTACTTTATTTACCTTTAAAAATAAAAACTCTATTCAGGTATATGTTTCGGGACTCGCACCTACTTTATTTAACTTTAAAAATAATAACTCTATTCAGGTACATGTTTATGGAC
>JBDRLG010000082.1:0-3002 GCA_043813255.1 Candidatus Omnitrophota bacterium | reverse complement strand
TGGGGATTCAAGGCGCAGGACACGCAGGGGCAGCAGCAGGATTACCAAGCAGTAAGCCAGTCATTAACCCGAGCCAAGAAAGACGGCGGAGTTAAACAGGCGCAGGTGGATATGGGATTTACAGTAGAAGGCGAAGTGCCGTTGGTAATGACGAGGTATTATAATTTATTTTATGATAAGAGCTGTGGGTTTGGGTTGAGCTGGTAGGTTATTCCGTTTAGCTTGAGATTCCCCGCGGCAAGGAGAAAATCGATGGTATTGATAATGTTGGCAATATATTTTGTAATAGTAATTTTCATAAGCGTTAAATTTTGGAAAGCTCGTAAAATTAGAAATAAAAAATTATCTTTGCTTACTTGTTGTTTTATTGCTTTATATGCCTTTGTAATTATAATTACTGATTCCAATGTTTTTATTCGGGAAAAATTAAATGTTTCTGGAGATGGCGTCAAGTTAACATGTAAATGGAGATTTAAAACTGAAACTATGTTTAATTGGTTCGCGGCGTTAGCTTTTAGGCCTCTTGGACGAGCCGCAGCCGATAAAATTTTAATTTCTAATAAAGAAAAAATGATATTATTCCAAGCCGGAAAGTTTGCTTACGCAATAAATAGAGATAATGGGAAAAAGATTTGGCAGAAAAAAATTGGTGAGTATAACTTAAGTGTTGTATATCCTGTTTTATTTGACGATAAGGTTGTCTTTGCAGCTTCTGAATTAGAAAAAGAGGATGATATTTATACAAATAAAATTTCATTTTTTTGTCTTTCCGTAAAAGATGGCAAAGAGATATGGAAAAAGGTTGTAAATGTTATACGCGTTGTTGGAGGAGAAGATAATGTTTTTATTACCGCGGTTAATAATAATATTATTTTGGCTTTACAGTCTATACGTAGTAACAATTTGTATATGCTGGACGGATGTTCGGGGAACATAATTTGGGAAAATAAATTAAAAGGCCTTATAGTTGCTTCTCCTTCTTCCGATGGAAGCAATCTTTTTGTGCCTATTGGGGAATCTGATAATAAACAGCTTTCTTCTAAAATATTTGCAATTAATCTTAAGAAGGGGGATGTTCTTTGGGAGAAAAAAACAAATAATGACCCAACAGGTATTTCGATTTTTAATGGATATGGGGTATATCTTACAGAAAATAAGCATAAAAAATCGGAGAATTATCTTGAGTGCGTAGATTTAAATACAGGGAAAACTGTGTGGAGCAACAAATTGTTTATTTCTATTTTAGATTATCTTCCTCCACCATTTATTGAGAATGGAAAGATATATTTTTATGCAAATAAAGGAAATATTATGGCTGTTGAAGTTTTGACAGGTAAGCAAATATGGGAGAGTTTACCTTTTGGCCATTTGGGAGGAGGTTCTAAATTTAAAGTTTATGGAGGAAGAAAAAGTAATTTGATAGCTTATAATAATATTATTTTAGGTAGTATTGAATTTAATATGGGAATAATTGATAAAATAAGCGGGAAAATTCTTTGTGTTATGGATTTAAATTCATTTAGGAGTCTTGGCTTATATTTAGATTCTTGTTTTATAACAGATATGGATTTGTTTGGTGATATGCTTTATTTTGCCGCATCAGATGGTTGTATCTATGCTTTGAATATAACAGGGGTTAAATGATAAAAACAAATTTTTTTGGTACAATAATATCATTAGTAGTGGTGTTTATATTGGTATTTTTCTTTATCGATATAGCATATTCAAGCACAATTACTTTTTATGTTTATGATGATCCTGAGAGGAGTATAGTATCTATAGTTGGTAACACAGGCAATACAGTTAATACCTATGTTTATGATGCATTTGGCAATATTATAAATCAAACAGGGGTGGAAAGTAATACTTATTGTTATAACGCTGAACAGCTCGATTCTGAGATGGGATTTATATTTTTACGAAATAGATATTATGATCCTTACATAGGAAGATTTATCACTAAAGATGTTTTTGCAGGGAATAAAAGTAGTTCTCAAAGTTTAAATCCATATGTTTTTGTGCTTAATAATCCTGTGAATTATATCGATCCTCTTGGATTAAAAACACTAATAATTAATGGGATGAGTCCCCTTGCGACTTTAACAGGAGGTTTATTTGGAGAATCTCAGGCAGGTTATTCTGGAGATTTGGGCAGAGAATTAAAATCGTTAGGAGAAGACGTAACTGAAGTATTGTGGTCGGGTAATATATTTGATAAAGGAGCATATAATGTCGTTACTGAAAAAATTATTAATGCGTCTTTAAATACTCAAAAATCAGGCGAACCATTAAATGTAATTGCATATAGTTGGGGAGCTGTCATTGCGGGGGAGGTTCTAAGCGCAACTAATATTAAAGTTGATAATTTTATAACAATGGGATCACCTTCTATATTGGGTGGCAGTATAAATGGTAGAAATACTAATATTTGGTCTCTAGCCGATCCTCTTTCATACGGTTCTGCATGGTCAGGAATTTTTAATCCTAATCAACATGATATTTATAAAGGTATTCCACATATGAATTATTTTAGTAATGAGGCATCAATTGATAAAGTGGTTCAAACTTTAGGATATACTTCTACGAGGATAAACGATGGAACACTATTTGAACAATTTCTTTTTGGTTCTCCTGCTTATGCTGCGGAAACTAACTTCGGCGGCGTCTCTCTCTCCAAGACCGCTTCGCTCATGCTAAACATCGAAGACATAGCCGGCGCAGGCTATGATGAGGCGACCGGACAGGTAATATTATACGGCAGGCAGAATCTCTCTTTGCCGGCAATGGAGCTGGATGATTTAGCTGTTGCGGTGCGTTCGGTTTACGGTTATGGCGGTAAATCTCCGCAAGACCCGGGAGTATCCATCGGCACAGAGCCGTCAGATGTCCCCTGCCAGATGAAAGTCCGCTACGACGGCCAGACTAACAACACCGCCTTTGGCTCAGTGATGTTTGAAAGCGACCGCCTGCTAAAATGTCTTACCATGGGCAAGGATAACATT
>JBDRLG010000081.1:0-20735 GCA_043813255.1 Candidatus Omnitrophota bacterium | reverse complement strand
CAAAACAGAATTATTAAAAATAATAAAAATAGCTTTCTTGTAGGCTGGCTGAGTTGCATCACTTGTAAGTATCTTTCAATATCTTATTGTGATATAAGCTAGTTTATCTCTGCTACAAATTATACTTTATCACAATTTATTGCTTTTGCAAGGATTTTTTTATGTGCCATAAAAATCTCAGTTTTTTATGTGCTTAGTGGGACCGGTTACACTTTTTCCGGATCTTGGGATGGAGCGCTTCCTCTTCGGAATAAAAAAACCTGATTACAGAACGTAAATCAGGGCTAAAACAAAATTACCTTATTATCCCAAATTTTGCCTGCCTACCACGGGCAGATATTAGAAATCCGATATCATCGGATCATCCGTACTAAAAAAGTGCAAGCTAAATTTGGGATTATTTCTATTATTTTATTTCCGCTAAGTCTATTTTAAGGCAATGCATATAAGTTATCAGGTAGTGGCTGCCTTTATTTACCATGTGCAAACTGCCTTTTATTTTACAAAAAAACCTTTCGCTTTTTAAACGGTTATCCCGCCTTTTAAGCACGTAGATATACGGCGTTGCCTCTTTCTCAACTTCTTCATTCAATTCTTTAAGTATACAAATAAAATGCCGCTGGATTACGCTGCGCACACCTTTACTATCCACAATTTCAGAACTGGCAATAACTCTGCGTTTCTTATCGCTTGATGTAAGGTTCTTAAATAACAGGTCTCTCATCCTAAGTTGTCCTCTCCGAAGAATTGCTTCTTAAGCCAGGTTACTTTTCCTTAGAAGTAATCACCCTTTAGGTGTAACCCGGCTTATACCCTCTATACAACTCATTTCGTGGCTGGTGGGGAATTATTCTCACCTATAAAATTATATCATTATAAGACGATATGTTTCAATAGGATAAGGCATAAAAAAGAAAGCGGTTTCAAGACAGTATTCTAATTTTTTGTCTGGTTTTTTATTGCGGTTTTTTGAAGGTAATTTTTGGCTCTTTACCTTCAATGATTCTTTTCAGGTTAGCTTTATGCCGCAGAATAACAAAAACGGAAAGAATAAGACTTAGAATTATTAACGTATTAGACTGTTTAAATATAACCATCAAAATAGGCAGGACAACAGCGCTGGCAACAGAAGCTATTGAAATAATCCTACAAATAAAAACTACTGCCAACCATATTAAAATTGTTATTGCCAAAATATTTTTTAATCCGGTAATCTGTGTTGTCAAACCTAATAATATGCCCAAAGTAGCAGCCATTCCCTTGCCGCCTTTAAAATTAAGAAAGACTGTCCAGTTATGGCCAAATACACAAGCTAATCCCAGCAAGATGCGTAAATTTTCAGAAGACAAAAAATCTGTCTTCGCGGCGATAATATTGCCTACTAATACTACGGTAATAAAACCTTTCAAAATATCAATGATTAATACGCTGATACCAGCTTTTTTTCCCAATACCCGCAAAGCATTTGTGGCGCCAACATTACCGGAACCTTGTTTACGAATATCAATTCCTTTAAGCAGGCGGCCGAAAATATAGGCGGTCGGGATAGAACCTATAAGATAACTAACTATTATTCCTATGATTATCCAGAGCATATAATATTTTGAACCCCCTCATTACGTAATCAATACCTGATACAAGCGTAAACAAAACCGCTAACCACCAAAAAATAAAAGCAAATCTCCACTGCAATAAAACAACAAAAACCGCAGTCATTTGAAAAATCGTAGTCAATTTTCCCCATCTGGTAGGAAAAACCGCGATGTTTTGTTTAACGATATAAATAATTAAAGTCCCTAAAAGAATTATTATATCCCTGCTTATAACGATTAAAGTTACCCAAAGAGGGAACCTCAAAGGGAACTGCTGAATCAGTGTTAAACAAATAAACGCGGTCATAAGCAATAATTTATCCCCTAACGGGTCAAGTATAAGGCCTGCTTTTGACTGCTGTTTTGATTTTCTCGCGATGTATCCGTCTACCGCGTCAGACACTACCGCCAGTATAAAAATACCCAGCGCGATAAACCTGTAATAAACTTTCTCAGGAGAATAATATATCAGGCTTGCTAAGAAAAAAGGGACAGTTAATATCCTAAATGTTGAAATCTTATTAGCGAAATTCATAGTTTGGTTAATTTGTTAACTATTTAACGTAAGTTCGATATAAACGGCACATTAATTTTTTGTGTCACTCAGACTGTGTCGTAATTGCATTTTTGGTAGCCGCTCCGTAAGCGGAGCGTTTTACCAGCGTCGGAAACGCAACCTAAAGGTTGCGGCTACCGCGTTAAAATATAGATTGTGACACAGTCTGACTGCGAGGAACGATTTGTGTGACGAAGCAGTCTTTTTAGCGCTTTAAAGATTGCTTCCCCTGCACCATACGGTGCAGGGTCGCGATGACACGTGAAAACATTATGTCGAACTCACGTTATTTAATTATTCTTACTCGTTGAACCGGCCAATAAATCAAAATGGCTTTACCCAGTACATTTTTCTCCGGAACAAACCCCCAATACCTGCTGTCTTGAGAAGACGCGGAATTATCTCCTAGAACAAAGTAACTGTTTTTAGGCACCTTGATTTTTTCGCTTTCACCACCATAATCACCACGATTATAATAATACCTCTGGTTGAATATGGGGTTCAGTAAAGGCTTATCATTAATATAAATTGTCCCGTTTTTGATTTCTACAGTTTCTCCCGGTAGTCCTATTAACCTTTTAATAAAATCTTTCTTTTTATCTTCAGGATAAATAAAAACTATAACATCGCCTCTCTGAGGCTGCCGGACCGCTGGAAGCCTTAAATCAGTCCAAGGTATTTTAGCGCCATAAAGGAATTTATTTACTAAAATAACATCCCCTTCTATAAGAGTCATACGCATGGAACCTGTAGGAATCTTAAAAGCCTGCACAACAAAAGTGCGGATAATCATCGCCAAAATAAACGCAATAATAATAGATTCTATCCAATCACGCAGTACTGATTTTTTTCTGATTTCTGGTTTCCCTGCCTGCCGATTGGCAGATGTTTTTCTGGTTTCTGACATCATATTCTTAACACCTCCAAAAATGCTTCTTGCGGAATCTCTACTCTTCCGAATTGTTTAAGCCGCTTTTTCCCTTCTTTTTGTTTATCCCAGAGTTTTCGTTTACGGGTAATATCTCCTCCATAACACTTACTGGTTACATGTTTGGCTAACGCCCTGACTTTTTGCGAAGCGATAATCTGGCTGCCTATCGCGGCCTGAATTACAACTTCAAATACCTGCCTTGGAATAAGCTCTTTAAGCTTATCAACTAAAGCATGCGCTTTATTCATCGCCTTTTCTTTATGCATTAACGAAGAGAACGCGTCGCAGACTGTCCCATTTATAAGTATATCTAGTTTAACTAATTTTGTCGAAGTATAATCCTTGAATTCGTAATCCAAAGAACCATAGCCTTTTGTAACAGACTTCATTCTATCATAAAAATCAACCACTATTTCTGAAAGAGGAATATTAAAAACAACCTTCACTCTGTCTTCACCTAAGTAATCGCTCGAGCAAAAAACACCCCTGCGGGATTTAGCTAATTCGCATACAGGGTCAATTGAATCCATGGGAATAATCATCAATAAACTTACATAAGGCTCAAATGCTTCCGCTATATCAGCCGTGGAAAATTTATTAGGAGTATCTATTTCTATTATTTCCCCGCTATGTGTTCTTACTCTATAGACAACATTTGGAACTGTCAATATTAAATTTAAATTATATTCTCTTTCCAGCCTTTCCTGGACTATTTCCATATGCAAAAGCCCCAAAAAACCACAGCGAAAACCAAAACCAAAAGACTGTGAATTTTCCGGTTCAAAAATAAAAGAAGCATCAGATAATTTAAGTTTATCCATTGCCTCGCGCAAATCAGGAAAATCCGAAGAATTAACCGGGTATATTCCGCAAAAAACTAATGATTTCAAAGTACGAAACCCCGCGAGAGGCTCTATGCAGGAATTTTTATTATCAGTAATAGTATCTCCAACCAAAATTTCTCTGGCATCACGAATATTAGCGGTAAAATAACCGACTTCTCCGCAGGAAAGGCTGTCCACTTTAGTATAATTAAGATCTTTAAGAACACCCAATTCCTCGATTTTATATATTTTATTGGAATGCATCATTTTAAGCTGAGTAGCAGGGGTAATTTTTCCGTCTACCACCCTGACAAAAACCACTACGCCTTTAAAAGAATCATACCGGCAGTCAAATACAAGGCTTTTTAACGGATGTTCCTCTACTCCCGCGGGCTCCGGCACAAGCTCAATAATCTTCTCAAGGATATCTTCTACGCCTGTGCCTTCTTTAGCAGAAGCAAGGATAATTTCATCTTCTTCAAAACCTAATACAGTGTTAATTTGGCGTTTAACTCGAGGCACATCAGCAGAGCTTAAATCAATTTTATTAATTACCGGAATAACTTTTAAATTATTATCTTTTGCCAAATAATAATTAGCTACTGTCTGTGCTTCTATTCCCTGCCCGGCGTCTACTACTAAAACTGCTCCCTCGCAGGCAGCTAAAGATTTTGATACTTCATAAGTAAAATCCACATGCCCCGGAGTATCAATCAGGTTCAGAACATATTCTTTATTTCTCTTTTTAGAATAATACCCAAGCCGGACCATCGAAGCCTTTATAGTAATGCCGCGTTCCCGCTCTAAATCCATATCATCAAGCTGTTGAGCACGGCTTTTTCTTTTATCTACTGCCCCAGTTAATTCCAAAATCCTATCCGCGAGCGTAGACTTACCATGGTCTATATGGGCGATTATACTAAAATTTCTAATGAGTGATTTATCCATATTTGTTTGTAAATGGTAACCCGTATTCGATATAAAACGAAGATGCATGGCTTTATGGTAGTCGCAGGCTTTAGCCTGCGTTTTATATCGCAAGCTAAAGCTTGCGGCTACCATAAATATTTTATGTCGAACCTACATTATTTACATTTTTCAATAATATAACTACTACTTCATCAATACTTAAATTAGTAGTATCAACATAAACCGCGTCATCCGCTCTTTTAAGAGGCGCGAATTCTCGCGTGGAATCAATTGTGTCGCGGTTTAGTAAATCCTGTTTAACTTCATCTAAAGTTATATCTTCTGATTTTTCTTTGAGTTCTTTATACCTGCGCGCGGACCTCTCTTCAAATTTAGCATCAATATAAAACTTCTTATCCGCGTCAGGAAAAACTACCGTCGCGATATCCCTGCCGTCTAATACACTATCCTGCTGACGGCCTTGTTTTCTTTGAGTCTCCAGCATAATCTGCCGGACTTCCTTTATTTTCGCGATATCAGAAACTACTTTGGTTATCCTTGGCTGCCTGATGGCTAAGCTTACATCTTTACCGTCCAGCAGCACTTTCAAACCTTTATCATTATTTAATTCTATACGGGTATTACGAGCCATCTCGACTATTGAATTAGTGTCTTTAATATCTTTTTTTTCTTCTATCGCTTTGAGTGTTAAAGCGCGGTACATTGCTCCTGTATCAATATAAAGAAAACCTAATTTTTGCGCCAGGATTTTAGCAACTGTACTCTTTCCTGCTCCTGCGGGCCCGTCTACTGCTATAATCATATCATTACCTATATTTTATCATTACTGCCCAAATTAATGTCATTGCGAGCGAAACGAAGCAATCTTATCAACGGAAGATTGCTTCGTCACTTCGTTCCTCGCAATGACACGATATTAATATCTCAAAAGTATTTTACCGACAATAACAATTATCATAATTTGGACACAAATGATATTTTATCTCTTTTGCGTTTAGCACTTCTCAATAATTTTTCTAAAGCCTGACCATCTTTTCTGCTAATTGCTGATTTAATAATAGATAGTTTTTTTTGTAATAAATCTATGGCTTCTATAATTTTATCCGGATTGCTTAAGAATATATCCCGCCAAAGCAGGCTGTCTGACGCGGCAATACGCGTGGTACTTTTAAATCCGGTTGAAGTCCATTTTAAATAACTATCCGGAACCGTATGCATCAAGGCAAATGCCGCTATATGCGGTAAATGACTTACTAAAGAAAGGACTTTATCATGTACTGAAGGCGGCATAAAAACGACCTTTGCGCCGAATTTACTCCACATTTCTTTCATTGTTTTCAAAGATTCATTTTTTGTATTTTTAGTGGGAGTCAAGATACAAACGGAATCTTTAAATATATCATCTTTTGCGTTAGCAACTCCCCGTTTTTCCGAACCGGCCAATGGATGCGCGCCAATATAATTGGCAAAAATTTTATCTAACTTGCCTACAATTTCTTTTTTTGTACTTCCAACATCAAAAACAAGGCAGTCTGTATTAATAATAGCAGCGATTGATGGAGATAACCGCAGGATTGTATTAACCGGAACAGCTAATACAACTAGATCCGCCCCTTGGACAATATTAATATCCTGTGAACCGCTGTCAATAATACCCTGCTTTTTAGCCAGAATCAGGCTTTCTTTATGCCGGCTTATGCCACAAATCTCTTTAGCCAACTTTTTCTTTTTTAAAGCTAACGCGATTGAACCGCCGATTAAACCTGTACCAACGATAACTACTTTATTAAATTTCATTTTATAATTCTCTCCCCACCGCGGAAGAGACCGCTTTTAAATCACGCAAAAGCTCGGAAAAAGTGCTTGGTAATAATGACTGAGCGCCGTCTGACAAAGCATCTTCCGGATGAGTATGCACCTCAATTATCAATCCGTCGGCTCCGCCGGCTACCGCCGCTTTAGAAAGCGCGGGCACCAGCCCCCATTTGCCTGCCGCGTGGCTGGGATCAACTATTACCGGCAAGTGAGATAATTGTTTAATTACAGGCACAGCGCTAATATCTAATGTATTACGCGTAGAATCTTCAAAAGTCCTGATTCCGCGTTCGCATAAAATAACATTAAAATTCCCTCCCGCCAGAATATATTCCGCGGACATTAACAAATCTTTTACTGTAGCGGATAAACCTCTTTTTAATACTACGGGTTTTTTGGTATTTCCTACCTCTTTGAGTAAATTAAAATTTTGCATATTGCGCGCGCCAATCTGTAAAATATCTACATAATTTGAAACTAACCCCACATCTCTGGTATCCATTACTTCGCTTATTGTAACCAATCCTAATTTATCCCCTACTTCTTTGAGATATTTTAATCCCTCTTCTCCCAGCCCCTGGAAGCTATAAGGCGATGTCCGCGGTTTAAAAGCCCCTCCGCGTAAAACCACAGCCCCTGATTTTTGGACTTCAGAGCCAATAGCGGACAAACTTTCCATATTCTCAATCGCGCAAGGGCCTGCCATAATTACTAATTTATTACCGCCTATTTTAACCCCTTTGCCTAAATCAATAACAGAATCTTCTTTTTGAAATTCCCTTGAAACCAGCCTGTAAGGAGACAAAACAGGCATAACTTTCTCTACCCCCGGAAAAACTTCCAAAGGAGTAACCCGCAGGATATCCTCAGGCCCGATAACTCCTATAATAGTACGTTCAGCGCCTTTTGAAACATGGGGAGTAAGCCCTAATTTTTGGACACGTTCAATTATATGGTCCAGCTGATCCTGTGTTGTACCCGGCTTTAATACAATAATCATTTTGCCCTCACTTTGTTCGAGAGTTAACAGTTTACTGTTTAAAATTAACGAAATCGGTCAGTGTCATTGGAGGCGCCGGTAGCCGCAGGCTTCAGCCTGCGTCGTAAACGCTCCGCTTACGGAGCGACTACCATAAATTTCATACATCTTTTACTGTCCACTATACACTGTTAACTGTAAACTTTTTTCAACACCTTAATAAATCTTTCGTTCTCTTTTTTTGTGCCTATGGTAACGCGGATAAAATTATTAAGCCCGTATTGTTTCATATCCCTGATGATAACCCCATATTTAAGCATCTGCCTAAAAAACACGCCACAGTCTCTTTCAACGTTAATAAGAATAAAATTAGCCACAGAAGGGACATAAACTAAACCCATTTTAGTAAGAGCATCATACAGGTAATTCTTTCCTTCTAGAATTACCTCTTTTGTCTTACGGATAAAATCTTTGTCATCAATGCTAGCAAGCGCGGCCTCCTGTGCCAAAAGATTCACATTAAAAGGCTGTCTTGCCTTTTCCATAGGCGAAATTATATCTTCGCTGGATATGGCATATCCTATGCGCAGCCCCGCCAGCCCATAAGCCTTAGAAAACGTCCTTAGAATTATCAGGTTCTTATTACCAACATATTCTAATGTATTAGGAAAATCATCCACATCTATAAAAGCATTATATGCCTCATCAACAACCAAAATTACATTATCAGGCAAGGTTTTTAAAAAATCCCGTAGTTCATATTTAGTAACATATGTACCAGTAGGATTATTCGGGTTTGCTATAAAAATTAACTTTGTTTTTTTATCTATTTTCTTTCTTATCGCTTCCAAATCATATTTAAAATATTTTAACGGCACGCTGATAAATTTACGGTTATTGACTTTAGAAATGATCTCATATTCCAGAAAAGTTGTTTCGGAAGAAATAATATTTTCATCTTCTTCCACAAAAGCCTTAATAATAATATCAATCAGTTCATCTGAACCATTACCAAAAATAATATTAGCCGGCTGGACATTAGTGCTTTTAGCAAGTTTCTTTTTAAGATAAAAACAATTTCCGTCTGGATAACGGTTAATCTTTGTAAGGCTGTTTATCACCGCCTCTATAGCCCGCGGGCATGCGCCCAAAGGGTTTTCATTAGAAGCAAGTTTTACTATGCTTCTAAGCCCTAATTCTCTTTTGGTTTCTTCTATAGGCTTACCGCCTATGTATGGAACTATATTTTCTATATTCTTTCTTGCCAAACTCATTTAACCCGTTAGAAATATGCCGCCTTTTAGGCAGCCATATCTTAACGCTCCAATTATAACCCCATTAAAAATAATCACGCGTTTATGCGGATTTCTAACAGGGTTTATTCTCCCACAGAATAAGAACCCAATATTTTCAAAAATTTACATTTTTCTTCTAATGCATCTAATGCCTTCTGGACATTTACGCTATCTTTATGCCCTTCCAAATCAACATAGAAATAATAATCCCATGCTTTTCTTTTGGATGGGCGCGATTCTATTTTAGTTAAATTAATCCCGTATTTCTTAAACGGGATAAGCATATCATGAAGCGCCCCTACCTTGTCTTTTACGGAAAATAAAATAGAAGTCTTATCCCTGCCGGTAGCAGGCACATCAGCCTTTCCAATTACCATAAAGCGCGTAATATTATGCGGCGAATCTTCAATACTTGAAGCGATAACTTTCAGTTTATAAATTTTTGCCGCTAATAACGAAGCAATACACGCGCTGTTTTTCTCTTTAGCCGCGATTTTCGCTGCCCGGGTAGTGCTGGATACTTCAATCTCTTCAACATTATTGAGATTCTTTTGAAGCCAAAGCCTGCACTGGCCGAAAACATAAGGGTTAGAATATACTTTTTTAATTTTATCTTTAGCGCAATTTGCCAATAAATTATGCGACACATCCAATATTATCTGGCTGCAAATCTTTAAATCTGAATCAACAAACATATCCAATGTATGGCTTATCGCGCCTTCAATGGAATTTTCTATAGGGACTACTCCGTAATCAACATTATCTCTTTCCACTTCCAAAAATATTTCGGCAATACTACTACAACTTACATATTCTACCTGAGACCCGAATCTTTTCAAAGCAGCCAAATTAGTAAAAGAGGCTTCCGGCCCTAAATAAGCGATTTTAAGAGGCTTGCCTATTGCCAAACTGCAAGACATTATTTCACGGTATATCGCTTCAAGCGCGCCTGAATTTAGAGGGCCTTTATTAACTAAAGCCAGCCTTCTTAAAACTTCTCTTTCTCTTTCCGGAGAATACAGGCTTTTGCCGATTTTGCGTTTCTGGCTGGCAATATCATAAGTAACTTCCGCGCGTTTATTAAGAAGCCCTACAATCTTTTCATCTATTGTATCAATTGACTTGCGCAGATCTTTCAAGTCCATCTTCTTCTCCTCTCTGATTGCTCTTTTCTATATCATTTGGTTCTTTTATTTGTATATCTACATTTACCTCTAACTCTTTTTTATTTTCCTGTTTTGCCTCTTCTGTATTTTCTTGAATATTCTCTTCCACAGTTTCTCCCGCGGGTTTAAGTTCAGAAAATTTTTCCATTTTAGGCAAATCCTCTAATGACTTTAAACCAAAATACTCCAAAAACTGCCGTGTAGTGCCGAAAACTAACGGCCTGCCAGCGGTATCTTTCCTGCCGGTAACACGTATAAAACCTTTTTCCAGAAGGTTTGCTATTACCCCATCAACATTAACATTCCTTAAAGACTGTATCTCCATTTTAGTCAACGGCTGTTTATACGCAATTATTGCCAATGTTTCCAAAGCAGGCTTTGACAACCTTTCCGTCCGCCGTTCTTTATATAATCTTTTTAAAAATGAGGCTAACAAAGCAGGAGTAGTCAGGCGAAAACCCCCAGCTACTTCCACTATCCGTAAACCGCGGTTATTAGCTTCATATTCAGCAGATAACTCCCGCAAAGACACTCGGATTTCCTGAGTATCAGAAATATCCATAACCTTCTTAATCTGGTCAATATACAAAGGCTTATCGCTTACAAAAAGCAAAGCTTCAATGACTGCTTTTTTATTATCTTGTGTCATTTTATTTTCCTCTGTTTATAAACTTCATTTAATAATCCTTCTGTAGTCTCTAGATCCGGTGACCTCTGCAAAGCTTTTTTTATCATTTCTACTGCTTCCTGCTTCTTATAATCTAACTGTAAAAGAACTGCTAAAGATTCATCCTGAATATCCCTGGTTTTTATGTCTTTCTCTTTTACCTTATTATCCTGTATAAGCCCGAATTTGCCTACTTTATTTTGAAGCTTAGCCACTATTTCCTTTGCCCGCTGCTGGCCGATACCGGGAAGAGACTTTAAAAAATCAATATTCGCGTCATCAATAGCTTTAGCAATCAGGGATATCGGCTGATTCAAAGCCCTGACAGCAGCCCGGGGCCCGATACCCGAAACAGTAATAAAAGACTCAAAGAATTCTTTTTCTATCTCATTTAAAAAACCGATCAATACAGGGATGCTTCGCGAAGGCTCAACTTGATAATAATGGTAAGTTATAAAATTTATTTTCTCATCCTGAGAAATATTTTCATCTAATCTCTGCATTACAGCCTGAGGAATAAGCACCTGGTAAGTAATACCATTCATATCTATTAATATATGGTTGGTGCCTTTTTCTATAATCTTGCCGCAAATCCGCGCAATCATAGTTTAAATTTCATGATACTACTGTGCGCGATAGCTAAGGCTAACGCGTCAGTCACGTCAGTATATTCTGGCAGTTCACTTAATTTCAGCATATCTACT
This sequence comes from Candidatus Omnitrophota bacterium, assembly GCA_043813255.1. Taxonomy (GTDB): domain Bacteria; phylum Omnitrophota; class Gorgyraeia; order Gygaellales; family Profunditerraquicolaceae; genus JBDRLG01. The sequence goes on along the minus strand of JBDRLG010000081.1, from coordinate 9,276 downwards.
ACCATTTTCTGAACCTGATATTTAGAAGCCATGCCTTTTCCTACAATAGCCTTTTTTATCCGGGTCGCGGCATATTCAACTAAAGGAATTTTAGCCTGCGCGCTGGCAAGGCATATTACTCCCCTAGCCTGCCCTAAAATATACGCTGTTACCGGATGATGATAATGAGTAAATACTTTTTCCAATACCATTACTTCGGGATTAGTATCAGATATTAAATTAATTACCCCTTCATGTATCCTGTTCAACCGCTGCGCCAAAGGCTCTTTCACGGAAGTTTTAATTATACCTGCTTCCAGAAGGAGCAATTTATTCTTATTAAAATCTATTACCCCATATCCGCTGATACTTAAAGCAGGGTCTATGCCAAGAATTCTCATAATACCGTAATCAGTAATTCGTAATCCGTAAATCGTAACACTACTATGTTAAATTTTGCCTGTTTTTACAATCTCAAATCATACAACTTATTGTTAAACAATAAGATATAAATATTTTATCCTTTGACACTGATTACCGATTACGGATTACGCAATTATTCTGCATTACTTAATTGTTCCATTACCTCATCAGGAATATCAAAATTAGCATAAACCTGCTGGACATCATCATGTTCTTCAAGCGCGTCCACTAAAGCTAAAACCTGTTTTGCCTCACTACCTGTTACTTTAATATTAGAAGATGGAATCATTGTCAATTCCGCGTCCTGCCAGGTAATGCCTTTATTCTGAAGCGCCTGTTTTACATTTTCCAAATCCTGAACTGCGGTAGTAATTTCATAATTTTTTTCATCAGACTTAACATCTTCAGCTCCTGCTTCTAAAACAATATTCATCAATTCATCTTCTTTAACCTGTGATTTATCAATAAGGATATACCCTTTTTTAGTAAATATCCAACTTACAGCTCCGGCTCCCGCGAGATTGCCATTTTTCTTAGAAATAATATTGCGGATTTCCGCGGCTGTGCGGTTTTTATTATCAGTTAACGCCTCAATTAATATTGCTACTCCTCCCTGCCCATATGCTTCATACATAACTGTTTCATAAATTACACCCGGAAGCTCTCCTGTCCCACGCTTAATCGCCATCTTAACATTATCTGAAGGCATATTAGCGTCTTTTGCCTTTTGCATAACCGCGCGCAGTCTAGGGTTAGTATCGGGATTCCCGCCGCCTTCACGGGCGATAATAGTGAGTTCTTTAATAACTTTAGTGTAAATGGCGCCTTTTTTAGCATCAGCTACCATTTTCTTGCCTTTATTTGTTTTCCATTTCGAGTGGCCAGACATAATAATTCCTCCTTGAACACAAATACGTATTATCAAAAATACCCCATTATTACTATATTTATTCCTTATCCCGCCGAAAATGAGGCGGGATAAATTCGGCCAAATAACTTATGTCGTTTCAATAAAAAACAATCAAAACTCCATAAGTTATGGCCTCATTTACAGGCAGAATAAGCCGGGTTCTGTGTCAATGCGAATTTTCGCTTCAAAGCGGCTATTTCTCTAAGTTCCGGCTTTACAACCGGAATCAAGCAGCCTACCCAAGACTTATAACGAAGCGGGTACACTTCTTGTCTCCTATTCGGCCTTGCTCCACGTAGAGATTACTGCGTTTCACCCCTGCGCCATATGGTACAGGGCTCGTCTCTGTAGCTCTAGTCCTCCCCGGCGATATGCCGGGGGATGGGAATTACCCATTACGTTACCCTCCGGAGCCCGGACTTTCCTCCCCGATGAACGTAGTGACATCGGGGCAGCCACATTCTGCCTGCTTATCTATCAAACAACTTTACCCTATTAGAAATATTTCCGCTTTTATGCGGATTTCTAACAGAGATTATTCCTTAATGCTTGTTTTACCGCTTGACTCGCCAGCTTATCCGCTTCTAAATTTTCTTCACGCGGTATATGCTTTATTGAAAATTTTTTAAACGCAGTAATTAAATGTACAGCTTGATTATACAAGCCTATTATATTGGAATTTCTGACTTTATATTCTTTATTAATCTGACGGCAAAGAAGCTGACTGTCAGTATTTACATCTACAACATCAGCTTTGATAATAATTGCTTCCTGAAGAGCATGAATTAATGCTGTATATTCAGCAAAATTATTAGTTGTTTTACCGATATAATTGGCAATATTCTTTATTACCCGCCCATCCTGACAAATAACAACCCCTATACCTGCGTGTCCAGGATTGCCTTTTGACGCGCCATCAATATGAACTTCTATTTTTTTCATTCATCAAGGAAATAAAAGAATTATCTCTGCCGGCAAAAAGTTACTATTCTGATTCTACATATAATATCCTACTGCAAAATTCACAGATAACTATATTTTCATACATTCTAATTTGATTAATTACCTGCGGCGGCATAGACATATTACAGCCTTGGCAGCAGTTATTCTTCACTTCTACGATTGCCACCCCTTCACGGTTAATTAGAACCTTTTCATACTGAGAGAATAATCCCGGCTCTATACTTGGAATATTCTGTTTTCTCTGCGCATCCAGTTGAGATAAACGGTCATCTATTTCTTTTATTCTATTATTTATTTTATTCTTTTCTTCATTAAAAACTTTTTCCTCTGCCTGAACCTTTAGCTTTTCTTTTTCTATATCAGATTTAATCACGTCTACCTTCTCCATTATCTGAAGTACCTTGTCTTCAATAACGGAAGAATCCGCTTTAACTTCCTTTATCTGCTGCTGCATAGCCTGATAATCTTTATTTGTCTTAAGCTGAAAAAGCTGTCCTTGAAGCTTTTTGGCATTTTCCTCATAAGAAGCAAGCTCTAATTCCCTGTCTTTTTTATACTTCTGCAAATCAAGAGATTTCTTTTCAAGATCCTGCAGATTCTGTTTTTTAGCCTCAAAACAAGCTTGCGCCTCTTTAATTTTTTCCGGCATAGCCGTTTTTTCTAAATTTAAAGCATAGATTTCTTTATCTACCGCCTGTAATTTTATTAAATTCTCCAACTGATTTTTTAAATTTCCTGAATCCATATTTCCTTTATATATTATTTCAACTGGGCGCAGAAGGAATCGGACCTTCGGCCTCTACAATGTGAATGTAACGCTCTAACCAACTGAGCTATGCGCCCTATTTGTTACTATGGGCCCACAGGGATTCGAACCCCGGACCAAGTGATTATGAGTCACCTGCTCTAACCAACTGAGCTATGGGCCCAAATTTTACAATTAACTTTTAGTCGTAAAATTATACACGAGATTTATATTATAGGCAAGAAAAAAATTCGGAGGCTATTAAAAATGCTAAAAACTTATTCAATAGCAAAACTTACTGATACTACTGCGGTTACTTTTTTCTCCAAACTGGTAGTATCATTGACTCCCCAATCTGAGACTTCAGTTGAGTTAAGCGGGGTAATCTGAAAAACTCCCATCCTTGCCGAACGCATAACGCCAATTTTATTCCCTGTGGCTTCAATCATATTTTTAGCCCTCTCTTTGGCATTTTGTGCGGCACGGGCTAGCATTTTTATTTTAAGTTCATCCAGCTTAGTATAAAAATACTCCGGTGAATACGATTCAACTTCTATGCCTTTATTTATCAGTTCTGTTGATTCCCGTGAAATCCGCGTGATTTTATCTACATCTTTTGAACGGATTCCGATATTCTGAATCAAACGGTAGCCTTCAATATCATTCGTATTATTTCCCTTTTTATTCCTTTTATAAAACTTATTTGTTGAAATTTGTGACACAATAATCTCTTTTTCATCAACCCCTTTGGAAAACAAATAAGCTTTTACCTTATCAAGGTCTTCTTTTAATTTATTATACGCGGCAGGCAAACTAGATTCTCTTCTTGAAAATTTCGCATTCCAGACGACATAATCGCTTTTTATCTCTTCCCAATCAGAACCCGTAACAGTAATTATTTCATTTCTGACTTTCATCATTTTCAGAAAACTTTTAGATAAGATAATGCTAGAAAGTATGGTTGCCATGGCGATACAAATACCTAAAATAATAATCTGAGAATTCCTTAATATTCTCGTCCCTTCCATAAAAAATCCTCCTTAATAATCTCGTTGATGAGCTATAGTCATATCTAAAAATGAACGTAGTCTCCTTGAACGCGTCGGATGCCTTAACTTTTTTAAAGCTTTTGCTTCAATCTGGCGGACTCTTTCCCGTGTTACCTTAAATACATTGCCTACTTCTTCCAGTGTACGAGGGCATCCATCAGTTATGCCAAACCGCAAGACTAATATTTTCTTCTCCCGTTCGGTAAGAGTGCTTAAAGCTGAAGACATTTCTTCTTTGAGCATAGAACGTACTGTCGCGTTAGCCGGAGAAACTGCTTTTTTATCCTGAATAAAATCCCCAAAATGAGTATCGCCTTCATCTCCAATAGGCATTTGTAAAGAAATAGGCTCCTGAGCAATCTTTAATATTGCCTTTACTTTATTCTGAGGTATTCTCATCTTATGAGCTGTATCTTCCGGTGTTGGTTCACGGCCGTGCTGCTGGATAAAGATACGCGAAAAACGTATTATTTTATTTATCGTTTCAGTCATATGCACAGGTATTCTTATAGTCCGCGCCTGGTCGGCTATAGAACGGGTAATTGCCTGCCTTATCCACCATGTCGCGTATGTAGAAAACTTATACCCTCTCTTATATTCAAATTTTTCTACCGCGCGCATAAGGCCGATATTGCCTTCTTGAATTAAATCCAAGAATGATAATCCCCTGTTTGTATATTTCTTCGCGATACTTACCACAAGCCTTAAATTTGCCTCAACTAAACGCTTCTTAGTCCGGCTAAATTTAAAGTGTGTTGATTTGATAAATTTTATCTGTTCTTTAAGTTTTGGCTGTTCCTCCCCTAAAAGCCTTAACAATTCTTTTTTTCGCATATTATTGATTTTTGTTTTGCTCTTAATATGCTCGAGTTCCCTTAACAGGCTATTCTGTTTATGCATTGCCAGTTCTAATACAGAAGTAGTCACATTCAGATGCATTAACAAATCAGTTATCTTGGATTCATTACGAGTCCTTTTTATACTCTGCAGAAGTTTTTTTATTCTGTTAAAAACAATATTAGGATTAGCCTTAATATCTTCTTTTAGGACCTCTTCAAAATGGATATGCTGTTCAAGAATATCATTTGCCACTTTTAATATTTCACCACGGATAAATTTCGTAGTCAAAGCCGCGTGTTTAAATTTTTCTTCGGTTTCCTCAATTTTCTTTGCCAGCTCTATTTCATTCTCGCGTGATAACAATGATATAGACCCCATTTGCTTAAGGTACATTTTTACCGGATCATCCAAAGGCAGAAAACGTTCCGCAATAGGCGAATTTTCCGCCGGTAGAGAAGTTTCTTCTTTTACCAAATGGGCAGGCGCTTTTTCCTGTGGTTTATCTTCATTATTCTCTACAATTTCTATGTTTTCATTTCCTAATAGCACAAAAATTTTATCCAGATCGTCAGAAGATGACACATCATCAGAAAGCAAATCATTTACTTCATCATAAGTCAAGAAACCCTTCTGCCTGCCTAACGCGATAATCTTCTCCACATCTTTACTGACAATATCCTTTTTTTTCATATTTATCTACCCCTTTTTCATTAAAAGATTGAATTCGTGCATGAGGCTGTTTAACCTCTGATTATCGCCTGTCCGCTGCGCTAATTTTATTTCATCATGTAAATCCTGCTTCCTTAATTTTATCTTTTCATCTTTAAGCCTTTTAATACAATCGTCTATAATCCGTTCCTTGCTATACTCGGGATTAACTGTTAAAACAACCGGCTCACAAATAATCTGCGAGACTGTTTCATCCCCCAAGTATTTTAACAATATGCCTCTGTCTATATTCTTTCCCTGATCAAATAAATCAAAAACCGCGGATACAATTCTATGAGAAATATCACTGTTGAAATCTTCCGTGCAAAGGCGCTGACGCACATAATCAACAAGAGATACTTCTTCCAGCATCAACTTGATAATTAATTTCTCAATAGGATTTATTTCTATTTTTTTCACTGCTGCCTGCGCGGGCGCATAAACCCGCGTCCGGAAGACATTATTCGCTTTATTATTTAACTCCTGCAATAAAGCTTCCTCTTTAATGTTTAATTCTTCAGCGGTCTTCCTAACATATTCTGATTTTAGAACCGCGTTATTCAGCTTATTCACAGTAAGCAGCATCTCTGCGGCAATCTTACTCCTGCCCTCTATTTCTTTAACGTTGTATTGCGACTTTAAAACCTTAATCTTATAATCAAATAGATTCTCAGCATTATTAATTTTTTCTTTAAAAGCGCCTATGCCATTTTTACGCACAAAAGAATCCGGGTCAAATCCTGCCGGTAAAGATACAACTCTAACATTTACAGATTCCTGAATAAATATATCCAACGCCCTCATAGCCGCCATCTGCCCCGCGGAATCGCCATCATACACCATTATAATATTGCTAGTATGCCTTTTTATCAACCGGACCTGGTCTTCAGTAAGGGCTGTGCCTGACGAGGCGACAATATTTCGCATCCCTTCCTGAAAAGGCATAATAAAATCAAGATACCCTTCTACTATAATCAAAGAATCATTCTGCCTTATTGCCTCTTTGGCAAAGTTCAGGCCATAAAGGTTCTTACCTTTAATATATATTGGGGTTTCAGGAGAATTAACATATTTAGGCAAAGAACTGTCCAATACCCTTGCGCCAAAACCTATTGCTCTGGATTTTACATCAAAAATAGGAAATATTATACGATTGCGGAACCTATCGTAATAACCGCCGTTTTCTTTAGGAAGAATAAGCCCTGCTTTTTCAAGCAACCCCAGGCTTATATTTTTAGCCCGCGTATAATTAATTAAAGAATCCCATTTATCAAGCGCAAGCCCTAGTTTAAATAATTTTATTGACTCTTCTTTTACGCCCCGTTTTAAAAGATAATTTTTAGCGGCCAATGAACTTTTGGAAGCCAGATTATTTTCATAAAAATAAAGGGCCTCTTCATTGACTTTATATAACTGCGTTGTCAAGCTTAAAGAATGCGGCATTTCTTTTTTTCCCGCTGGAAGAATTACCCCCGCCTTTTTAGCCAAAACTTCAACTGCCTCGGGGAATTCCATTCGCTCATAACGCATCAAAAATTTAAACGCGTTGCCGGATTCTCCACAGCCGAAACAATGGTATATCTGCTTATCCGCGGAAACCATAAAAGAAGCTGTCTTTTCATGATGAAAAGGGCAATTCGCCTTAAAATTCCTGCCCGAGCGCTTAAGAGGCAGATACCCGGAAATTAACTCCACTATATCTATGCGGTCTAAAATATCTTCTAGAATATTTTCCGGAATAAAAATGGGCATTTTATACGTTGAAGTGGCCCCGCCAAGGCACGGCCCCTACATATCCTATAATCTTATAATTTTTAATTTCTACTAATCCTGCGGAATCCTGAACAACCAGTGATAGAAAATTTTTCTTCTTTCTCTATCCTGTCTAACAGAAGATTAAGCCCTAATGTATCAGAAGATATGTGGCCGGCAATTACTACATTAAGATTTATATCCTTGACTTTTTTAAAATGTTCTTCACTTAGATGCATAGAAATTAATGTCCTGATTCCTTTTTTATAGAGTTTATCCAGAGCTTCTTTTGGCCCTTCAGTGCCTCCAGTCATTTCTAAAAATATTTCCCCTACCGCCCTTTTAGGATTTCCCAATATAATTTTAGGCCCGGCTAAGTTATCCGCGGCATTTTTATACTCCGGTATCTCCATAAGAATATCTATAACATTGCTTAAATTTTTAGGTTTGTTTTTTTTCATAAGTTCATCAAGAAAATCCGCCACATGGTTATCCGCGGGAGTATGAATACACATAAAAGGCATATTCAGAAGCCTCGCGGCATCCACAGCGCGCATATGATTATTCGGCAAAAGCCGCCTTTCTACTTCGCTCTTCCTCTGGTCTAACATCTCTTGCGCGGCAACTCTGGGAATACCAACTTTTGCCAGTAAATCAACCTGTAACTGCATTACCCCGTAAAGCCCTGCCAGGGCCCTGCCTTCCGGATGATGGGATAGGACCAAATCCAATCCCTGGCTCTGACGGAGTTTATCAGCCAGCAAAATCTCAGGAACTTCCATGTCTATCCCTATCAGGATTTTTTTCACTTCTGTATCCGGTTCACCAAAAAGTATAGCGCTATCTTCATAGGCAGCTACTTTTTTGCGCGCATCCAACGATTTCCCAAAACTAACAGCCTTATTATAAAAATCTATTAATCTCATTTAGTGGAACCCCTCGGACTAAAGTCCGAGGCTCCTTTTTATTTAAAAACAATATTTCAGATAATACTATTGATAATTTAGGAGGTTCCCTCCTGAGGCAACCTTGCATTCATCACCGGTTTAAAAACCGGTGATTTCTGCCTTAGGATTAAAATCCGCCTCTATCTGGCTAACCTGTTCGTTATAACTTTCACCAGGCATCAATTTTGACATAAAATTATCCCATATAAAACTATACGTTCCTACTGCGACATTAAATAAACGTTTTCCGGAATACGATTCTCTCGCGCTATTATCAAGGTACTTTATTGTTGATATTAATAATATAAAAATTATTGCGCTTGAAATCAGAATCCCTCTGGCTACGCCTAAAACAACCGCGCCCCATCTGCTTAACATAGGGACAGCTTCCATCTTTATAAAATGGCACATCACTCCTCTTATGACTGCAAACGCGGCACAACTTATAAATAACACAAAGACAAAAACAAGCAAATCAAAAAATTCTAAAGGGATATAATTTTCTACGTTTACAACACGCTGTTTGAGTATATCTGCTGTTATAATATAATAATGTAAAGAAAGATAGAGGGCGAATACAATACCTACAAGCTTAAAAAATTCAATAACAAAACCGGTTTTCGCGGAAACATAGACTACTCTTATCATAATAATTATAATAAAAAAATCCACCCAATTAAGCTGGCTTAGAATCTCAGATAACATTATCCACACTCCTTAATAATGCTTATAGGTTTTTATACCCTGCATTATTAACTCCGTAGTATACTTAAAAAATTATCGTAAGAGAATTTTTAAGTGCTTATACTATGGAGTAGGTTTCTTTTCAATATGCTTATAGGTTTTTATACCCTGCATTATTAACTCCGTAGTATACTTAAAAAATTATCGTAAGAGAATTTTTAAGTGCTTATACTATGGAGTAGGTTTCTTTTCAATATGCTTATAGGTTTTTATACC